>JAICEP010000395.1 GCA_025924095.1 Sorangium sp. | reverse complement strand
CTTCGTGGGCTTCAGGCGCGTGCTCGCCATGTCCGTGTCGTCTGGCCGCTGGGCGGCTCCGTCGCTCCCGTCGTCGTCCTTCGTAACAGTGTTACTTTGTATAACGTCGAACCGTACACCGTCAAGGATCTTCTTGCGGGCGCGTTGCGGCGGCCGCTCCGCTCGTCGAGGCGGCACCGGCGGTGGTGACAGTCGAAGTCGCCACAGCCAGGCCGTGGACCGGGGACTGCGTGACGCGTACTGGAAGGCACGGGCGACGCTGGCGCAGCCGGATCGCAGGGATCCAGATCGGCACCATGAGCCCTCGGCACCCCTGCGGAGCCTTCCGGCGCACGCCAGAGATCGGCGGGTCGCCTACAGCCCCAACGACCCGCTCGACGACGCCGAGTCGCCCGTCGAGCGCGACGCGCGCTCGCTGGGCCACATCCCCGGGACCCTCTGGAAGCTCGTTCGCGACAACGTCCTGCGCTGCCTGTAGCCTCGACCCGATCGCGTTTCCCGTGGCGAACGCTGGCGGCACGGGCGCGACGATCGGAGGTCGACAGTGAAACAGTCTTTCCTCGCCCTCGCGGCGACGTTGCTCGCGATGGGCTGCTCAGTGAAGTCGAGGACGTTCGGCGGAGAAGAGCTCCAGGGCGGCGCCGGAAACGGCGGCGGCGCCGGAAACGGCGGCGCCGGAAACGGCGGCGGCGCCGGCCAGCTGTGCGCCGGCGTGGATTGCAGCGGCCTCGACGGCGGCTGCATGCGCGGCGTGTGCGTCGACGGTGCGTGCTTCGCCGAGCCGCGCCCGGAGGGGGCCGAGTGCGCGGCCGCGACCGGCGAGTGCGACGCGTCCGATACATGCGACCGCGCGGGCAAGTGCGTCGTGAACCACGCGCCCGAAGGCACGGCGTGCACGGGGTGCCCGAGCGGCACGTGCGGCGGCTGCGCGACGGGGATGTGCACCGATGGGGCCGTGATCTCCTGCACTCTCCGCTTCACCGACGTGACCGCCACCTCGGGCCTGCCGGCGGCGACGGGCAGCCTGGTCGTCGCGTGGCTCGACGTCGAGAACGACGGCGACCCCGACGTGTTCCTGCGCGGCGGCGGCCTCTTCATCAACAACGGCTCGGGCGCGTTCACGCAAGAGGCCGACGCGCGCGGCGTCACGGATCTCGGCTCCGCCGAGGAGCACTACCCGGTGATCGCCGCCGACTTCGACAACGACGGCGACATGGACATCTTCCTCGCCAACGACACCCGCTACGGATCGAACCCGAACCGGCTGTATCGCAACGAGGGTAGCGGCACGTTCACGAACGTAGCGGCGGCCGCCAACCTCGAGTTCATGATGACGACGCCCGGCCCGGCGGTGTGGATCGATCACGATCGCGACAACGATCTCGATCTGTTCTTCGCCTCGGAGTTCGGCACGTACGGGATGTTCCGGTACGAAAGGGCTCTGCCGTTCAGCGACGACAGCTCGCGCTTCAGCACCTTCCTCCAGGGCGACAGCGCTGCGTGGGCCGATCCCGACGCCGACGGCGACCTCGACCTCTACATGGCCACCGGATCGAGCGGGAACGGCAACCGCTTCTTCCGCTTCACGCCGCCGAGCTGGACCGACGTCGCGACGTCAGCAGGGCTCGAGGACACGCCGGCGGCCAGCTCCCGCTGGGGTGGCGCGACCTGGATCGATATCGACGCCGACGGCGACCTCGATCTCCTCTCGGTGCGCGACGGAGCCGCGGACGATCTGCTCTACTACAACGCCGGCGCCGGTGCGCCCTTCTCCGCCGCCGCAGCGACGAGCGTCGGGCTCGGCGACGGATCGTCCTCGAGCGCGAGCGTGTGGGCCGACTGGGACCAGGACGGCGACCTCGACGCATACGCGGGCGACACGCTCTACCGCAACGACTCGGGCACGTTCACGGCGGTCGGCGCCTCGCTCGGGATCACCCCGCAGCAGGTCGGATCGTTCGCGGACTTCGATCGGGACGGCGACCTCGACCTCCTCACCACGAGCTTCGGAGGAACGGCGCTCTACCGCCGCGACCTGACCGGAATGCCGTGCCGCGCGCCTGGCCACGCGGTCGTCCGCGTGGTGACCGATCGCGACGGCGACGCGACGGACGCGAACGTGATGGAAGATCGCGACGCGATCGGCGCGCGCGTCGACGTCGACCTCGACGGCGACGGCGACTTCCGCGCGGGCGGCTACTCCGGGGTCGATCGCGTGGCGACCTACCTCGTGGGCGCCGGCCAGTGGGGCAACCGGCAGCAGAGCCAGCTCCCGCTGCTCATCGGGATGGGGACCGCGGCGTCGGTCGACATCCGCGTGACGTTCCCCGACGGCTCCGTGGTGACACACCACGACGTCGCCCCGGGCGCGCGCATCACGATCAACGATGTCTAACGAGGGTATAGAGCACTGGGGCCATGAGCCAGGGCGAGACCTCACGATCGCGGCTGTCGAGGTACACCCACCGGCCCACGAAGAGATCAAAGGCGAGGAAGTGAACCCAGCCGATCGTGGCCGGCGGGCGAGCCGAGCAGCGAGGCCACCGCCGGGAGGCTCGGGCGGTTGACGATCGGCAGCACCTCGCGGATGGCCGGGAAGACGAGCGCCGTATAGAGCAGCGCGGGCGCGTTGCGGCGGCCGCTCCGCTCGAGGGGCTCGCGCCCATGCCTAGCTCGGCCAGCAGCGTCGCTGCCTGTGGATGCGCCATGGGGTCACCGAGGCCGACACCCTGAGGAGATCTTGATCTACGCTCCTCCCGATGCCCAGCGACGCTCCTGTCGATCTCTACTCGCTCGCCTTCACCTGCAGCGTCGACCCGCTGCTCTTGCTCGATGAAAGCGGTCGGATCCTGGCGCTGAACCCCGCCGCCGAGCGCCTCTGCTCCACGCCCGGGGCGGCGGCGCGCGGCGAGCCGATCGACGGGGCCCTGCGGCCCGATCCGCCCCTCGGCGCGCTGCTCGAGCAGGTGCTCCGCGATCGCGCCCCGCGCGCCCTGCCGCCCGACCTCGCGCTCCACCTCGCGAACGAGCGCGTCGTCCTCGCCGAGGGGAGCCTCAGCCCGCTCGTCGACCCCGCGGGCGCGTGCGCCGCCGTGCTCCTCGCGCTGCGCGACGTGACCGAGCAACGCCGGGCCGAGCAGGCGGCGCGCGATCAAGGCACGCGCCTGCACGCGGCCGTCGAGGCGCTCGACGTCGGCTTCGTCATCTACGACGCCCAGGAGCGGCTCTGCTTCTTCAACACGACGTACAGATCGCTCTACCCCGAATGTGCCGCCGCCATCCAGGTAGGCAATACGTTCGAAGACGTCGTCCGCGAGGGCTGCCGGAACGGGATCCACCTCCACAGCGGCCTCAGCGAAGACGAGTGGGTCGCCGGTCGCCTCGCGGACCATCGCCGCTCCGGGGACATCTACATGCGGCGGTTCGGGGACCGCTGGCTCACCCTCAAGAGCAGCCGCCTCGCCGACGGCAGCGTCGTCGGCCTGCGGATCGATACCACCGAGCTCAAGGAGGTAGAGCTCGCCCTCGATCGCGAGCGGCAGTTCATCCGCCTCGTGCTCGACACCATCCCGATCATCGTCACGGTCAAGGATCGGGACGGCAAGATGAAGCTCGTCAGCAAGGGCTACGCCGAGCTGTACGACACCACGCCGGAGGGGGCGGTGGGCAAGACCGTCGCCGATCTGCCGCCCTCTCACGCCGAGCTCGCCGTCATCAGCGAGATGGACCGGGAGGTGCTCGCGCGCATGCAGCCGGTCTCGCGGGTTCAACCCGTCTCGCGCCCGAACGGCAAGGTGCGGTGGATGTCCATCATCAAGGTGCCCCTCGTCGAGCAGGACGGCACGGCGCACATCCTCGCCATCGGCACGGACATCACGGCGCAGCGGGAGCACGAGGAGCACATGGCGACCACCATCGCCGAGCTCGAGCTGCAGAAGGAGGCCATCGCCGATCAGCTCGCGGTCATCCAGCGCCAGCAGGCGCTCATCCGCGCCCTGTCCACGCCCATCCTCCAGGTCGCCGAGGGCGTGCTCGCCGTGCCCGTCATCGGCGCGCTCGACGAGGCGCGCGCGGCCGACGTCACCGGCAAGCTCCTCGACGAGGTCGTGCGCACAGGCGCTCGCTTCGCCATCATCGACGTCACCGGCCTGGAGAGCGTCGACGCCGCGACGGCCGACCACCTCGTCCGCATCGTCCGCGCGATCCGCCTGCTCGGCGCGAGCGGCATCCTCACCGGCATCGGGCCCGCCGTCGCCCAATCCATGTGCGGCCTCGGGGTCGACCTCTCCGGCGTCACGACGCACGGCAACCTCCGCGCCGGGATCGAGGTCAGCCTCCGCGCCCTGCCCGAGCGGCGCTGAGCGCGGACGGCGCTCCCCCTCCTCCGCGAGGGCGACGAGGAAAGGCGCGTGGACTGGAGGGGGCATGGAGGCCTGGCGTTCGCGTCGCGACCGCTCTAGCTTCGCGCGCCAGCGCTCCCCGGCAGAATGGCCGGCGCACGAAACGAGGAGAGAACCCCCATGCGCGTCTACATCATCGGCGCGGGCCCGGGCGACCCCGGGCTCATCACGGTCCGCGGCGCCGAGCTCATCGCCCGCTGCCCTGTCGTCATGTACACGGGCTCCCTCGTCCCGCGGGAGGTCGTGGCCACAGCGCGGCCGGACGCCCGGGTCATCGACTCCGCCGGCATGACCCTCGACCAGATCGTGGCGGTCTTCGTCGAGGCGAGGGAGGCGGGGCACGACGTGGCGCGCGTGCACACCGGCGATCCGGTCCTGTTCGGGTCGACCGCCGAGCAGATGCGCCGGATGGATGAGCTCGGGATCCCCTACGACATCATCCCGGGCGTCTCGTCGTTCACGGCGGCGGCGGCGGCGCTCGGGCGCGAGCTCACGCTCCCGGAGCTCTCGCAGACCGTGATCCTGACGCGCGCCGAGGGGCGCACGCCGGTGCCGCCGGCCGAGCGGCTCGAGGAGCTCGCGCGCCACAAGGCGACGCTCTGCCTGTTCCTGAGCATCACCCTGCTCAAGGACGTGACCGCGGCGCTCATCCCGTCCTACGGCGCCGATTGCCCGGTCGCGGTGGTGCACAAGGCGAGCTGCCCCGATCAGAAGATCGTGACTGGCACGCTCGCCGACATCCGGGAGAAGGTGCGGGCCGAGGGGATCAAGAGCCAGTCGATGATCCTTGTCGGCCGGGTGCTCACGTCCACGGATTTCGCCGACTCGCGGCTCTATGATCCGGAGTTCAGCCACAGGTTCCGCAAGGCCGAGAAGCCGCGCGCTCCGCGCCCGGCGGAGGAGGGCTCGTGAGCGCGGAGCAAGGCGCCGGGGCGCCGGCGGCAGAGGGAGGCGCCGGGGCGCCGGCGGCGGGTCGGAGAGGGCTTGTCATCGTCTATACCGGCCACGGCAAAGGCAAGACGACGGCCGCGCTCGGGATGGTGTTCCGGGCGCTCGGCCGGGGCATGCGCGTCGCCGTCGTGCAGTTCATCAAGGGGAAGTGGAAGACGGGAGAGCGCCTGTTCGCCGAGACGCTCCCCGGCCTCACCTTCCTCGTGATGGGGCGCGGCTTCACCTGGGAGAGCGACGACCTCTCGCGCGACAAGGCGGCTGCGCGCGCGGCCTTCCAGGAGGCCGCGGCGCTCATCGGGGGCGGCGAGCAGGACATCGTCGTGCTCGACGAGATCACGTATGCGCTGCACTACGGCTTCATCGCGGAGGACGAGCTCCTCGCGGCGCTGCGCGGGAGGCCCGCGCACGTGCACGTGGTGATCACCGGCAGGAACGCCCCCGACGCGCTCGTGGCGCTCGCCGATCTGGTGACGGAGATGAGGTCGGTGAAGCACCCGTTCGAGCAGGGGGCGAAGGCCCAGATCGGAGTCGATTTCTGATGAGCCTGGCCATCCCCCGGCTCGTCGTGGCCGGCACGGCGAGCGGCGTCGGGAAGACGACCACCACGGTCGCGATCGCGCGCGCGCTCCGCGCCCGCGGCCTGCGGGTCGCCCTGTTCAAGTGCGGCCCCGACTACCTGGATCCGACGTACCACGCGCGCGCCGTCGCCGGGACGTCGCACAACCTCGACGGCTGGATGATGGGCCGGGAGGCGGTCCTGTCGACGTTCGCCGCGGAGGCCGCGGGCGCCGATGTGGCGCTGATCGAGGGGGTGATGGGGCTTTTCGACGGGGCGAGCCCGACCGGGGAAGAGGGCTCGACGGCCGAGATCGCGAAGTGGCTCGAGGCGCCTGTCGCGCTCGTTGTCGACGCGTCCGGGATGGCCCGCAGCATCGCGGCGCTGGTGCAGGGCTTCGCGGGCTTCGATCCGGGGCTCCGCGTCGCCGCGGTCGTGTGCAACCGGGTCGGCAGCCGGGGGCACCTCGACATTCTTCGACAGGCGCAGCGCTCGCCGCCCGTGCTCGGCGGCCTGCCGCGGGACGAGGCGCAGAGCTTCCCCGAGCGCCACCTCGGCCTGCGCACGGCCGACGAGGCCGCGCTCCCGGAGGAGCGCTTCGACCACTGGGGCGCGCAGGCCGAGGCGTGGATCGGGCTCGACGCGCTGCTCGAGATCGCGCGCGGGGCGCCGCCCGTGCCGCAGACGGCGGAGGCGGCCGCGCCGGCGACGGCGGCCGCGCCCGGGATCGCAGCGGGCGGAGCCGCGACAGGAGCGAGCGGCGGGGCGCCACAGCGCCGGGTTCGCCTCGGCGTGGCGTTCGACGAGGCCTTCCACTTCTACTACGCGGACAACCTGCGCCGCCTCGAGGCCGCGGGGGCCGAGCTCGTGCGGTTCTCACCGATCCGCGACGCGCGCTTGCCCGACGTCGACGCGCTCTACCTGGGCGGCGGCTACCCCGAGGCCCACGCGGAGCGCCTGACCGAGAACGCCGCCCTGCGCGCCGAGATCCGCGCGTTCGCCGGCCGCGGGGGCCCGATCTACGCCGAGTGCGGCGGGCTCATGTACCTGACCGAGGCGATCCGCACGCTGGACGGGCGCGCGCACCCCATGGTCGGGCTCGTGCCGGCGGAGGCCGTGATGTGCGAGAAGCTGCAGGCGCTCGGCTACGTCGAGGTCGAGACGCAGGCGCGCACGATCCTCGGCGGAGCGGGGCTCCGCTTCCGCGGGCACCAGTTCCGCTACTCCGAGCTCCGCCCCACGCAGCCCGCGCAGGCGCCGGCATCGCCCGAGCCGCCGCCCGCGCCCGCCGCGCAGGCGCCCTTGCCGATCGAGCACGCCTACTCCGTGCGGCGCCGGCGCGGCGGCCAGGTCACGCGCGAGGGGTACTTGGCGCAGCGCGTCCTCGCCTCCTACGTCCACGCGCACTGGGCCTCGAACCCGCTCGTCCCCGAGGGGCTCGTGGCGAGCGCCGCCGCGCACCGGAAGGAGCAGGGGCGATGAGCGGCGCGCGCGCGGCGCCGCGGCGGATCGCCCTCGTCGGCGGCGGCGTGCGCTCCGGCAAGAGCGCGTTCGCGCTGTCCCTCGCCCGCTCGCTCGGGGCGCGCCGCGCCTTCATCGCGACCGCCGAGCCGTTCGACGACGAGATGCGGGCGCGCATCGCCGCCCACGCCCGCGAGCGGGGCGACGAGTTCACCACCCTCGAGGAGCCGGTCGCGCTCCCCGAGCGCATCGCCTCGCTCACCGGCGTCGACGTCGTCGTTGTCGACT
>JAICEP010000394.1 GCA_025924095.1 Sorangium sp. | reverse complement strand
TCCGCGGGTTGTCGTTGGTCACGATGGCGACGTCGGCGGCGAGGCTGACCGCCTCGCCCATCCGCGGCCGCTTCAGCGGATCGCGGTCGCCGCCGCACCCGAAGACGCAGCAGATGCGCCCGCCGCCGAGGGCGCGGACGCTCGCGAGCACGCGGGCGAGCGCGTCCGGTGTGTGGGCATAGTCGACGAGCACGATCACCTCGTCGACGCCCGGCGTGTCGCAGCGCTCCATGCGGCCCGCGACCTGGATCGGCGACGAGAGCGCCGCGGCGGCGTCGTCGACGTCGAACCCGAGCAGGTAGGCCACGGCGAGGGCCGCCAGCAGGTTCGACACGTTGTACGCGCCGAGCAGGTGGGAGCGGATGGTGACCTCGCCGGCGGGCGTGCGGGCGCGGAGGAAGATGCCGCGCGCGTCGTGCGCGAGCTCGACGGGGGCGATCTCGGCCGCGTCCGGGCCGGCGCCCACCTCCGTCGAGTAGCGCGCGAGCGTCGCCGCCGCCGGACGCGAGAGCCCGCCCGGGGCGATCCTCTGGACGAGCTGCCTCCCGAACGGATCGTCGACGTTGATGACCGCGGCGCCGGGGCCGAGATCCACGAACAGGCGCGCCTTCGCCTCCGCGTACGCCTCCATCGTGCCGTGGTAATCGAGGTGATCCTGGGTGAGGTTCGTGAAGACCGCGATCCGGAAGCGGACCGCGTCGACGCGCTTCGCGGCGAGCGCGATCGACGAGACCTCCATCGCGAGGTGCGTCGCGCCGCGGTCGACCATCGCGGCGGCGACGCGCGCGAGCTCGTCCGCCTCGGGGCTCGTGTGCGAGGCGTGGACGTCGAGATCGCCGAAGCGGTAGCCGAGCGTCCCGACGATCCCGGCCCGACCGCCGCACCGATCGATGCAGGTCTGCACGAGGTGGGCCGTCGTCGTCTTGCCGTTCGTGCCGGTGATGCCGACGACCTCGAGCGTGAAGGCCGGGTGCCCGTAGGCCACCGCGGCCGCCAGGGCGAGCGCGAGCGGCACGTCGGGCACCTCGACGCGGGCGGCGCCGAGCGTGTCGGCCGTGCTCCCGCGCGCGAGGATGACCGCCCGCGCGCCGCGCGCGACGGCCTCGGGGATGAAGTGCTCGCCGTGCACCCGCGCGCCCGCGCGCGCGACGAAGATGTCCCCCTGCCCCACCTTGCGCGAGTCGAGGTGCACGCCCGTCACGAGCAGGTCCGCGGCGCCGGCGGGAGAGAGCGCGGCGCCCGGGATCTCGCGCAACACATCGCCGAGACGAAGCGCGAGCTCGACCTCGGCCACGCTGGGATCGCGCCCTGTCATGTGGGGGGCTCGAAGATCAGCTTCAGGGGCGATCCCTTGGGCAGCACGGTCCCGGGCGGGGGCTCCTGGCGCGTGAGCCTCCCCGTGCCCTCGACGCTCGGGTCGAGCCCGAGCGTCGCGGCGCTCCTCACCGCCTCGCGCTGCGGCAGGCCGGTGAGATCGGGGACGCGCAGCTCCCCCGTCTTGAGCGGCGCCGACGGCGTGACCACCCCCGTCGAGATCGGCGCCGCCGCGGCGCGCGCCTCGCTCAGCACCTGGTAGGTGTTCGCCGCGATGTCCTCGCCCGACTGCTCGGCGACCTCCGACAGCTTCATCGGCACGCTCCCGCGCGGGGTAACGCCCAGGTAGCGCAGCGCCATCTCGCCGATCCGCCGGAAGACGGGCGCCGCGACCGAGCCGCCGCCGTAGGTGCCGCCCAGGGGCTCGTCCAGCACCACCGCGATGGCGAGCCGCGGCCGCTCGGCCGGGACGAACCCGACGAAGGACGCCACGTAGTGGGTGTCCGTGTACTTGCCCGTCGCGGGATCGATCTTCTGCGCCGTGCCCGTCTTGCCCGCGACGCGGAAGCCCGGGATGGCCGCCTCGACGCCGGTCCCGTCGCCCTCCGTCACCGCGACGAGCATCTCCGACACCATCCTCGCGATCGACGAGGGGACCGCGTCGCGGCGCACGCGCGGCGACGGCTCCGACAGCGTGACGCCTGTGCCGTCGGTGATCCGCTTGATCAGGATGGGCTCGAGCAGCCGCCCGCGGTTGGCGATCGCCGCCGCGGCCATGGCGAGCTGCAGCGTGGTCACGCTGATCCCCTGGCCGAACGCGGCCGACGCCGTCTCGACCTGCACCCAGGGGCGGCCGCGCGGCCGGAGCACGCCCACGGACTCGCCCGGCAGCGGCACGCCGGTCAGGTCCCCGAAGCCGAACCGGCGGAGGCCCTCGTAGAGCCGCTGCTCGCCGAGCCCGAGCGCGATCTTCGCCGTGCCGATGTTGGATGACTGGCTGAGGATCTGCGGCAGCGTCAGCCACTTGTGCACGTGCGTGTCGTGGATCACGACGTTGTCGATCGCCATGTTCCCCTCCTCGCAGTAGATGGTCGCGCTCGGGGCGACGCTCTTCGCCGCGAGCGCGCTCGCGATGGCGAACATCTTCACCGTGGAGCCGGGCTCGAAGCGATCGACGACGCAGCGGTTGCGCCGCGACCCCGGATCGCTCTGCGAGTAGTCGTTCGGGTTGAACCCCGGGGAGCTCGCCATGGCGAGGACCTCGCCGTTCTCGGGGTTGACGACCACGATCGAGCCGCCGATCGCCTCGTAGGTCTTCATCGCCGCCTCGAGCTCGCGCTCGGCGGTGAACTGGATGCCCTTGTCGATCGTGAGGTGGACGTTGTGCCCGGCGAGCGCCTGCTCGTCCTCGATCCCCTCGGAGAAGATGAGCCGGCCCGAGCGATCCCGGAGCCCGCGCACCTCCGATGCGTTGCCGCGGAGCTCGTGCTCCAGGCTGAGCTCGATCCCCTCCTTGCCCTCGCCGTCGGTGGCGACGAAGCCGAGCAGCGGGCCGGCGAGCTCGCGGTTCGGGTAGAAGCGGCGCCCCTCGCCCTCGATCACGAGCCCGCGCACCGGGTAGCGCTGCGTCCGGTCCCCGAGCGCGCGGACGCGCTCGACCTCCTGCTCCGAGACGCGGCGCTTGAGCCAGGCGAAGCGGCGCCGCCGGCTGAGCTTCTCCACGACGTCCTCGGCCGGCAGCGAGAGCGCCTGCGCGATGCGCTCGGCGTACTGCTGGATCCGCATCGGGACGTACTGCTCGTCGACGCCACGGAGCATCTCGACCGCGTCCACGGAGACGCTGGGCACCTCCACGCTCTCCGCGAGCGGCGCGCCGTTCCGGTCGTAGATGGTGCCGCGCTTCGGCGTGATGTGGAGCCGCCGCTGGCGCTGCCGCTCCGCGAGGTCGTACCACGCGTCGCCGTCCTCGACCTCGATGCGGTAGGCGCCGTTCACGACGCCGCCCAGGCCGAGCGCCATCAGGCCGCAGAGCAGCCCCATGCGGATGCGGATCCACCGCGCTCGCCGGGGGTCGAGGTTCCTCATTCCCGGCGCCCCCCGCTCGGCGGCGCGCTGCCGGCCTCCCCGCTCGTCGGATCGCGCTCGGGCGGCGCCGTGTAGCCCCGCACCGGGATGATCCGCTCGGACGGGGGCGGCGTCATGCCGAGCAGCGAGCGGGCGACCATCTCCACGCGCTGCGGCGTCTCGTAGCTGGCCGCCTCGAGCGAGAGCACCCGCTTGACCTCGCGCAGCCGCGCCTGCTCGGCGCGCGCCCGACCCAGCCGGTAGCCGAGGTCGACCGTGCGCCCCCGCAGGGCCAGGTGCACGACGAACGCCGCCACCGTCGCGGCCACCGCGAGCGTCCAGAGCACGAGGAACGGGCGCTGCTGCGTCACGCGAGCGCCTCGCCGCAGACCCGCTGCGCGGCGCGGAGCTTCGCGCTGCGGGCCCTCGGGTTGTCGGCGATCTCGTCGTCGCCCGCGGTCACCGGCTTCTTCGTGAGCGGCTGCCAGACCTCGGGCGCGCGCAGCGCGCGCTTGACGATGCGGTCCTCGAGCGAGTGGAACGAGATCACGGCGAGCACGCCGCCGGGCGCGATGATCCTGGGCGCCGCCTCGAGCAGCGCCTCGAGCTCGTCGAGCTCTCCGTTCACGGCGATGCGCAGCGCCTGGAACGTACGCGTCGCCGGATCGACGCCGCCGATGCGCGCCGGCCCGACCGCGCGCACCACGGCCCGCCGCAGGTCGAGCGTCGTCTCGAGCTCGCCGCTCTCGGCCGCCTGCTTGATACAGCGGGCGACCCGCCGGCTGCGGCGCTCCTCGCCGTAGCGGTAGATGAGGTCCGCGAGCTCCTCGTCGCTGAGCCGCTCGATCAGCTCGAGCGCCGTCTCGCCGCGGCTCGGGTCCATCCGCATGTCGAGCGGCCCCTCGGCGCGGAAGCTCATGCCGCGGGCCGGGTCGTCGAGCTGCATGGAGCTCAGGCCGATGTCGGCCACGAGCCCGTCCACCTGCGGGACGCCGAGGGCGGCGAGGTGCCGCTCGATCTCGGAGAACGCGCCGTGAACGTAAGTCACCCGCTCCCCCATCCGGGCGAGCCGGGCGCGCGCGATGGCGAGGGCGCGCTCGTCGCGATCGATCCCGATGACCCGGGTGCCGGGCGTCTCGAGGATCGTCGCGGTGTGGCCGCCGGCGCCGAGCGTCGCGTCGACGTAGACGCCCTGGCTGACCGGCGAGAGGGCGGCGAGCACCTCGCGGCCGAGGACGGAGACGTGCTGCTCGCCGCGCGGGCGCGGCGGCGGAGGGGGCAGGTGCATGGGGACTACATTGACGACGTTCATAGGCGGAACTGCTCCGCGATTGCTGTCTTGAAGCTCTGAAGCTCGACCTCGTTCATCTGCTGAGCGGCCTTCCACCGCTCCGTCGACCAGAGCTCGATCGTCTGTCCCATCCCCGCCCACAGCACGTCCTTCGTGAGGCTCGCGTGCTCGCGGAGCGACGGCGGGATGAGGATCCGGCCCTGCTTGTCGAGGTCGCACTCGACAGCCGCGGAGAGGTAGCGACGCCGGAATGCGACCACGTTGGAATCGAATTGCGGCAACGCTGCAATTTTAGCCTCCAGCTCCTCCCAGGCCTTCATCGGATACGCGTGCAGACAGGGGTCGAAGAGGGCCGGGGTGATGACCATGCGCAGGTCGTTCGCGGCCGCGAGCACATCGCGAAAGCGCGAAGGGAGGCTCGTGCGCCCCTTCGCGTCGATCGCGTGCTCGAAGTGACCGCGAAACATCGTGCTCATCGACCCCAGCTCCGGCTGGCCTGTCCCGCCGAGGGCTTGGCGCCGCGTTGC
The DNA here is from genome assembly GCA_025924095.1 of Sorangium sp. Lineage (GTDB taxonomy): Bacteria > Myxococcota_A > Polyangia > Polyangiales > Polyangiaceae > Sorangium. The sequence continues at coordinate 2,465 of JAICEP010000394.1, read as the reverse complement.
TCCACCGGGTGCACGCCGCGTCGTGACATTCTCTGCCACTTCTTCCCACGAAGCTCCGCCACGCTACGGAGGGAGGTGCCGAGTGTCAACAGTTTGGGAGATTTCTGGACCTCATCCACCACCTATGTAGGACACCTACCCCCAAGGTAATACCCCACAAAACAGCGCGAATTCTCGCGATCCGGTGGCAGACCCAGGTCCGTGGGAGGAAGTGGGGGGCCGCTCGGAGGGTTGCGCGACCGCCGCAGGCGGACGCTGGCAAGGCGGAAAGGAAGCGAGGCGGATCGCCGCCCTGGGCGCATGACGTTGCGCCCCGACAGGCGGGTCTACGCCGGATTACCGGACGGGCTCAGCGAGCCGGTTGCCCGGGAGGAGGTCCGGCGGGGAGTCGTGCGGTGGAGGAGAGTGGGGGCGCGCGCGGTGGGGGAGAGTGGGGACGCGCGCCGGCGCGGCGGTCAGCCGTGGGGGGTCACGTGGGTCTGGACCCACTCCACGATGCTCTTCAGGGTGGTCCCGGGGGTGAAGACGCCCTTCACGCCGGCGTCCTGGAGGCGCGTGATGTCCTCGTCCGGGATGATGCCCCCGCCGAACACAACGATGTCCTCGGCGCCGTGCTTGCGGAGGGCCTCGAGGACGGCGGGGAAGAGGGTGTTGTGCGCTCCGGACATGATCGACAGCCCCACGGCGTCGACGTCCTCCTGCACGGCGGCAGAGGCGATCATGTCGGGGGTCTGGTGCAAGCCCGTGTAGATCACCTCGAAGCCCGCATCGCGGAGCGCCCGGGCGACGACCTTGGCGCCGCGGTCGTGGCCGTCCAGGCCGGGCTTCGCCACGAGGATTCGGACTTTGCGCTCTGCCATGATCGCGTTCGATTACCGCCTGCCCGGGCAGGCGTAAAGCGCAGCGCCCCGGCGACGTGGGCCTCCCCTCCACGGGGAGCGTGTGCTCACTGGGCGGCGAAGACGAACGGAATGGTCACGGGCGTGGAGCCCGAGGACGGGGGAAACCGCCAGGACTTGATCCGCGAGCCGATACAGCTCGCCAGGCCGGGGTAGTCCTTCTCCGAGCCGCCGGCCGAGACGGACTGGACGGCGCCCGAGGCGCTGATGACCACGGAAGCCGAGACGCGGGCGGTGGTGGATGCGTTGCGGTCGCGCGCGTCGAGGGCGGGCTGCCAGCAGTGGCGCCGGACGCTGGGCCGGTTCGCCTCGACGACGCCGGCGATCTCCCCTTGAGAGAGCTGGCTCAAGCCGGAGCCGGCGCCCTGGCTGCCCGGCCCTGACGTCGGGCCGGGGACCGCGGCACCGAACCCGGATCGGTCGAGCGGAGCGGCGGTCGCGGAAGCGACAGGCTTCTCCGGCTGGGGGCGCTGGCTCGCCACGGCGCCCGGCTTGCCGGGCGAGGCGGGCTCCGGCCTGGCAGACGCTGTCTCGGCCGTCGGAGGCGTCTCCGGGTCGACGCTCGGCGGCGGCGGAGGGGCGGCCGTGGGCAGGTCGGCCGGGTGGCTCGGCGGCGGGGTCACGACCTGCACGGGGGCCTGCTGCGGCTTGGGCGACAGCAGGACATAGGCGGAGACGCCGCCGAACGCCGCTGCCATGGCGATGAAGGCGTAGGCGAGCGGGCTCATGCCCGAGCGCCGCCTCGGCGCGACCGTCTCCACCAGGCTGCCCGGGTTGGCCACGAGGGGGGCGGGCTCCGCGGAGGAAAGGCCACCGGCCGGCGCCGACGTCACGCCACCCGCGCGGGCCGTTGCCGAGGGCGAGCCGCCGAGGGAAAGGCCGCCTGCGCCGCGAGCGACGTCGGCCGAGACGGGCGGCGCCAGCTCGGATCTCGGCGCGGAGACGACGGGGGCCGCCGGCCCGGCCGCAAACGGATCGGCCAGCACCGCAATCGGCGCCGCGCCCGCGGCGTGGGCCCGCGCGGCGCCCCCAGAAGCGTCGGGCCACGCGGCCGGCGCGCTCGCAGCGGGCGTCCCCGCCGCGGAGAAGGCAGCGACCGAGCCGACGCCCACCGACGACCGCTCGCTCAGGCCGGGAGGCTCCGGATCGCGCGTTGCCGAGCGCGCGGGCGCGGCCGCAGCGAGCGGAGGGACCCTCGCCGACGAGGGCGCCTTCGTCGAGGGCGGGACCTGCTGTTGGCCGACGGAGAAGCCCGTGCTGCTGGTGCGACGCGCGGGCGCGGACACGCGGGTGGACTGGGCCTGGGTGACGATCTCGAGCAGCTCCGGGAAGTTCTTGAGGGGCAGCCACTCGTCGAAGCCCTCGCGCCAGACGAGCGAGTCGCCGTCCACCGCGCCGGCCAGCGCCTTCTCGCGGATGACGGCGAGCCGCACCGGGCCGAGCGGGACGCCGCCGACCCCGACGTACCAGTCCTCGCTCGACGTCGTGCGCGCGGCCGGCGTCTTCCCGAGCGGCCGGTCGTTGGACATCGATTGCGTGAACACGCTGGCGGCCCCCGCCGGCGGC
>JAICEP010000393.1 GCA_025924095.1 Sorangium sp. | reverse complement strand
CGCCGCCCGCGCCGCCCGTGCCCGCGCCTCCCGTGCCCGCGCCGCCCGTGCCCGTGCCGCCCGCACCCCCGCCGCCCCCGTCCGCGAGGCCTCCCGCGCCGTCGTCCCCGCCGGCGCTGCTGCTGCTGGCCGAGGTCTGTTCGCCGGAAGCCGCCGCGCCGCCGCTCCCACTGGCGACGCTGCTGTCGCCGGTGCCCGCAGGGCTGTCACCCGATCCCGAGCACGCGACCGGACCAGCCGCCGCGAATGCGAGCAAAACGATGTTCGTCGCCAGTTGCCTCAGCATGTTTCGCACTCCTTCCAAAGAACCTTGCGCCGTCGCTCACAGGCCGTGGGGCGCTCGCGGCGCATCGCGCGACAGGTCGCCGACGAAGGCCGCGCCCTCGCCCTCTCACCGGCAGCGTCAGGGGTCAATTCGCTGCAGATCGCAGCGATTGAATCGGCAGCTGCGGTAGAAGATTCTAGCGGCCTCGGACAGCTCCGGACGAGCCCCACCGCCGCCCGGTGAGCGGCGCGCCGCCCCGCGCGCTCCGGTCCGGCTGCCGGCCGCGGCGCCGGCCGGGCGCGAGCGCGATCCCGGATTTCTTCACCCCGTGCGCCGGAACCGGACGACCCTCGACGGACGTCCGAGGCTCCACACCTTATATGGCTACCGTGAGCAGCGAGGTCGGCCGTGGAAAAGCCTTATTGACGAGGTCGACAGCCGCCCTGCGCCAGCGCATCGTCGACCAGGCGAGCCGTTCGGCGCTGCGCTCCGCTCCTCCCGGAGCGCGCCCGCTCGCCCTGTCGCGCCGCGCCGCCCAGCAGGGGGAGCGACGATGAGCCGGACCGCCATCGGCCCGGGAGCCGTGTTCCAGGAGCGCTACGAGATCGTCTCCGCGCTGCGGGAGAGCGGGTTCGCCGACGTCTACAAGGGGCGTCAGCTCGCCACCGGGCAGAGGGTGGCCATCAAGGTCATGCGACCGACCCGGGGCGGCAAGCCCGCCGACGTCGCCCGGCGCTGCGCCCGCTTCCACCAGGAGACGCGGTTCTGCGCGCAGCTCCACCACCCCAACATCGTCCGGCTCATCGACGCCGGGCAGACGGACGAGGGCACGCTCTACACCATCTTCGAGCTCGTGCCCGGCAAGAACCTGGCAGAGGTGCTGGCCGAAGAGACCGCCCTGGAGCCGCGCGAGGCGCGGCACCTGATGCTCCAGATCCTCGACGCGCTCGGCTGCGCCCACGGGCACAACGTCGTCCACCGCGACCTCAAGCCCAGCAACATCATGATCGTCTCCACCGGCGCGCGGCGCAACGCGCTGGTGCTCGACTTCGGCATCGGCGCGCTCATCGCCGGGGCCATGGAGGGCATCGACGCCAAGCTCACCCCGAGCAACGAGATCCTCTGTACGCCCGCCTATGCAGCGCCGGAGCAGCTCCTCGGGCAGCCGGTGAGCGTGCGATCGGACCTGTACGCCTGGGGGCTCGTCTTCCTGGAGTGCCTCACCGGGCGGCCGTCGATCGCCGGCAGGTCGCTGCAAGAGGTGCTCTTGCGACAGGCCAGCTCCGAGCCGATCCCGATCCCCGCGGCGCTCCTCGGGCACCCGCTCGGCACCCTTCTCAGGCGCGCCACCCTGAAGAACGTGTCCGATCGCGTCGTCACCGCCTCCAGCCTGCTGCGCGCGCTCGAGACCTGCGACGTCGAGGAGCTGAGCCGTGAGGACCTCGTCGCGCCCGCGCGAGCGCTGGATCCGCCGATGGCCCCGGACCCGCCGGAGGGGGACGGCTGGGTCTACAGCGAGAGCGAGACGGCGCCGCTCGATCGACTCCCGCCGGAGGGCCGGGCGACGTCCAGCGGCCGCGCGGCGGCAGACACGCTGCCTTCCCCGGCGACACCGCGCCTGGACGACACGCCCTCTCCCCTGGAGGGGGAGCGCGCCGGCGGCGCCAGCGCCGGGTGCCTCGACGGCGAACGGCGGCCGCTCACCATCGTCTGCTGCGCCTTCACCACCTCGGGCCCGGGCCTGAAGAGCACCGACGTCGAGGAGATCGACGATCTGCTCGGCGAGCAACAGGACGTCTGCTCCGAGATCGCCCGCCGCCACCGCGGGCGCTTCGCCGGCGCGCTGGGCGACCAGATCCTGCTGCATTTCGGCTACCCGTCCGCGCAGGAGGACGACGCGCGGCGCGCCGCGCGCGCGGCGCGGGCGATCGTGGAGGACGTCCGCGCGCGCAGCGCGCGCCTGGAAGCGACGCGGGGCCTCTCGCTCGAGGTCCAGATCGGGCTCCACACCGGCCTCGTGATCGCCGGCCAGTGTCCACGCTACACGCAGCACCTCGGGACGACACCGCAGATCGCGGCCCGGCTGAGCGCGCTCGCGGCCCCGGGCACGATCGTGGTGAGCGGCGACGCGTTCAGGCTGCTCCGGAGCCGGTTCACGCTCGAGCAGGTGACGTCGCACGACCTCTCGTATGCGGACCGCCCCGTGGCGATCTACCGCATGGGGCAGGAGATCGCTGTCCCGCCCCAGGACCAGGACACCGGAGGCCGGGATACGGAGCCGCTGATCGGCCGGAGCCAGGAGGTCGATCTCCTGCTCCAGCGCTGGGGCCAGGTCCGGCAGGGCATCGGGCAGAGCATCCTCGTCACCGGCGGCCCCGGGATCGGCAAATCCCGCCTCAGCTGGGAGCTCGCCCGGCGGCTCCACGGCGACGGGCACAGCTGCCTCGAGTGCCGCTGCACCCCCGACCGGCGCAACAGCGCGCTCCACCCGATGATCGAGCTGCTCGATCGGCTGATCGACCCCGGCCGGGACGACGCGCCGGGGCGCCGGCTCGCCCGGCTCGAAGGGCTCCTGTCCCGCCGCGGCTTCGACCTGGAGGAGACGGTGCCGCTGTTCGCGGCGCTGCTGTCGATCCCCCTGGAGGCGCGCTACTCCGCCCCGCAGGACCCGCCGCCGCGGCAGAAGGAGAGGACGCTCAACGCGCTCGCGACAATGCTCCTCGACATGGCCGAGGAGCGGCCCGTCCTGTTCATGGTCGAGGACCTGCAATGGGCCGATCCGACGAGCCTGGAGTGGCTCGGGATGCTGATCGTCGACGTGCCGTCGGCGCGGCTCATGGCGCTCCTCACCGCGCGGCCGGAGTTCTCGCCGCCCTGGTCGACGTCAGGCATGCTCCAGATCCAGCTCGGCCGCCTGGATCGCTCGCACGTCGAGCACATGGTCGCGCGGCTCGCCGGCGGCCGCTCGCTGCCCGAGCCGTTGCTGGAGCAGGTGGTCGAAAGGACCGACGGCGTCCCCCTCTTCGTCGAGGAGCTGACGCGGATGGTGCTCGAGTCCGGGTCCCTCGTGGACGAGGGCGACCATTACACGCTCTCCGAGCCGATCTCGGCGCTCGCGATCCCGACGACGCTGCGGGGGCTCTTGATGGCGCGCCTCGACCGGCTCGGCAGGGCCAAGGAGACGGCCCGCGTCGCCGCGGTGCTCGGCCGGGAGTTCAGCCTGAAGGTGCTCAGCGCCGTGTCCACGCTCGACGGGGAGCTGGTCCAGGAGGACCTCGATCGGCTGATGGCCGCGGACCTCGTCCACAGGAAGCGCCGGCTGAACAACCCGACGTACCTGTTCAAGCACGTGCTCATCCGGGACGCCGCCTACGAGTCGCTCTCGAAGCGGAGCCGGCGGCAGCTGCACGCCCGCGTGGCCCGGACGATCGAGGAGCGCTTCCCCGAGATCGCCGCGGCGCGGCCCGACCTGCTCGCGCACCACCACGCCGCCGCCGAGCAGAAGCAACAGGCGATCGCCTATGCGGAGAGCGCGGCGGAGCGCGCGCTGAAGCGGCCTGCGAACGCGGACGACAACGAGGCCGTCCTCCACGTGACGCAGGCGCTCGGCTGGCTCGAGGCCATCACGGACGACCGGGAACGCGCGCTCGCCGAGCTGCGCCTGAACAGCCTGCTGATCATGGCGCTCCTGGAGCGCCGCGGGTACATGCTCCAGGAGCTCGCGGCGGCGGTGAAGCGCTGCGAGGAGCTGAGCGACGCGTTCGGGGACAGCCCGATGACCGCGCCGACGCTGTGGGCGATGTTCTGGTACCACAACTTCCGGAGCCATCGGCGCGAAGCGCGGGCGCTGACGGAGCGGCTCCTCGGGATGGCGATGCGGTCGCAGGACACCGGCCAGCGGGTCGCGTCCATGGTGCTGCTGGGGAATTGCCTGTTCTTCGAGGGGAAGCTCGCCGAGGCTCGCCCGCACCTCGCTCGCGGCATCGAGCTCTACGACCCTGCGCATCGGGAGCAAGTCGCCCTGTATGGCTTCGATCCCAAGACCAATGGCCAGTACACGCTCGCGCTGTTGCTCTACCTGATGGGCAGCCCGGCGCAGGCGTTCGCCCAGGGGGAGGCCGCGGTGGCGTGGGCGCGCGAGCTCGACCACCCGAACACCCTCGGAATGGCGCTGCTCCACCTGGCCGGCGTCTATCACTACGGCCACGAGCGGGAGAAGGTCGCCGCGGTGACCGACTCTCTCGTGCAGCTGACCGAGCGCCATTGCCTCTGGTTCAAGGAGCTCTGCTGGGCCATGCGCTCCTGGGCAGAGCGCGACCTCGAGAAGCTGAGGCGGGATGTCGAGGCGATCCGGCACACCGGTCAGAAGATGGGATTGCCGTACTGGCTCTCCCTCGTGGCGGAGCTCGAGGCCGAGCGCGGGCAGCACGAGGCCGCGGTCGAGCGGCTCGCGGGCTGCTTGCTGCTCGCCGCGGAGCTGGGCGACGTCTACTACGTCCCGGAGCTCTACCGCCTGAAGGCGCTGTCTCTCCGCGCCTGCGGCGCCCACGCGGAGCAGGAGAGCGAGCGCTGCCTGCGTCAATCGATCGCGATCGCCCGCGAGCAGGGCTCGCGGATGATCGAGCTGCGCTCGACGCTCTCACTCTGCCGTATCCTCGTGCGGCAAGACCGGCGCGACGAGGCGCGCCCACTGCTCCGAAAGCTCGGCGGTTGGCCTGTCGAGTGCGCCGATCTGCCCGAGTTTGCCGAGGCGCGCACGCTGCACCAGCAGCTGGCCGGTTGAGCTGTCGCGGCACCTTCTCCAGCGCTCTCGATCTCCCGAGGAGGGCTCGACGGGGCGCGGCGTCGGCTCCATGTGTGCCGGGGCGCCTGCGCGATGGAGACAGCCATGTTTTCCCCTCAGTCATCCAACTACAAGTCCGGGACGTCGGAGACCGAGAGCACCAGGGCGCAGGTCGACGGTGGAGGCGGTTCGGCCGAGACGCGCCCCCCGCGCGAGCGAGGCGCGACGGAGGAGGAGCTCCTGGAGCTGGAGTCCGCGTGGCTGCGCGCCGTCGCGCTCACGTGGGAAGACCCGGCGCAGCTCGCTCGGCTGAAGGAGGATCCGCGGGAGTTCTTGATGGCCTGCTGTAGCTATACGCTGCCGCCGGGGCTCGAGCTCACCCTCCGCGAGGCGCGGGAGCCGGGCTCGCCCAGCGGCAACGGGTGGCGCTTCTGCGAGCAGCGCAAGGGCTGGGATCCGTCGGCGAGCGCCGTCACGCTCTATATCCCACCGCCGCCGGAGCTGTCCGAGCGTCCCGTCGCGCTGGCCGAGCTCGCGAGCGACGCTTCGCTCTCCGTCCTCATCTGCTGAGTCATTCCTCGATCCCGTAGAACCTGGCGGCGTTGTCCCAGAGGATCTTGCGGAGGGCGTCGCCGGGGAGCCTGCCGCGGAGCGCGAGCGCCCGCTCCACCAGGCCCGCGTCGTGGTCGATGTGGGGGAAGTCCGTCCCGAAGATCGCGTTGTCCTCCCCGAGCCACGGGATCGCCTGCGCCAGCAAAGGCTCGTCCGGCTCGATCTCGATGAAGCACTGGCGGCGGAAATACGCGGACGGCTCGCGGCGGACGTGCGGCGCGACCTCGTCGGCCAGGCCGCGGTACTCGATCTCGTCGAGGCGCCAGAGCCAGTAAGGCAACCACCCGCAGCCGGCCTCGAGAAAGGCCACCCGCAGGCGGGGGTGGCGCTCGAGCACGCCGCCCTCGATCAGCGCGAGCAGCGCCATCATCTGCTCCATCGGGTGCGAGCAAGCGTGCAGGGCGAAGCGGCTGCGAAAGCGGTCCGCGCCGGCCGCCGGCAGCGAGGCGTGCGCGCCCTCGTGGAGGGCGACCGCGATGGAGCGCCGCTCGCACTCGGCCCAGAACGCCTCGTAGGCAGGGTCGCCCAGCGTCCGGCCCGCGACGGGGTTCGGCCGGAGCACGACAGCGCGGAAGCCGAGCGCCACCGCCCGCGCGAGCTCGGGCACCATCTGCGCCGGATCGTGCGGGCTCATCAGCGCCACGCCCCGGAGGCGCCGGGGGTCGTGATCGCAAAAGCCGCGCAACCAGCTATTGTAGGCCCTGGCAAAGGCACCCGCAAGCGCGGGCTCCAGATGGGCCATGCCGAGGAGCATCAGCGCGAGGGTGGGGTACAGGAAGGCCACGTCGATGCCCTCGCGGTCCATGTCCTCGATCTGGGTCCGGGGCAGATCGAGCGGGCCGAGCCGCGCGAGCCGCCCGGACCGCCGGCGGGCGGCCGAGGCGACAGCGCGCCACGTCCGCGCGCTCATCCGGTGATGGAGCGGCTGTCCATCCACCATCGGCTGCGGAGGGAGCGAGAGCAGGCCCTCGGGTCCGGGGTACGCCACGCGGTCGGCCAGGGACTCGCCCTCGCCGGTGTACGCAAGGTACGGCGCGTGCGCGCGGAGCTCCGGATCGAGGTGGGACTTCCATAGATCGAGCGGCTCGATCACGTGACGATCCGCGTCGAGGAGGCGATAGCCGTCGCGCATGGGAGGTCTCCTGGGCCGAGTGCGGCCTAGACGTGGAGAGGCACCGGGTTCAGGTCCCCTTCCCGATTCGCCCGGTCGAGCCACCCGAGGCGGACCGGAACGTCGTAGAGGCGGCCCGGCCCGAAGCGGGGCCAGAAGTGCCGCAGCCCGGGCACCGCCACCGTGACGACGCACAGGCCCGTATCGGGACGCGTCTGGTCGAGCACCACGGTCTCCAGGCCGACGCGCGCGGCGCGCGCCACGCAGTCGCTCACGTCGTCGCGCAGGTCGTCGCGCAGGTCGCGGGGGTAATCGCCGCGCGTCCGCGCCGGGACGCCCTCGGCAGGAAACAGGTACGGCTCGCCGGCCAGGGAGGCGCGATCCCAGCCGCGGGCCGGCCCGAGGCCGCTCGGGTCGAAGAGCTGGTTGAGCTCGGTCAGCGCCCGCTGCACCCCGAGGCGGGCCTCGGGATGACAACCAAAGCCGAGGGTGAGCCGGGCGGTGTCCGGCGCGCGCGCCACGGCGACGAACGCCGGGATGCCGAGATCGGTCGTGACGTCGAGCACCCAGAGGCGCTGGCCGAGATCGCGGTAGTGGGCCTCGAGCGCGTCGAAATACGGCTCTCCGAAGCTCGCCAGATCGACCGCGGGCCGGCGCGCGCGGTTGTACCACCAGAGCGCGACCGCATCGCGCTCCACGAGCTCCAGGAAGCCTTGCAGGATCGCCTCCTCGATGCAGTTGCCGGCCGCGTGCCCGTTCGGGTTGAACGAGCAGAACAGCTCGCCGGACGCCGCCGGAAGGTGGAGATAGCAGGCCGCGGCCGGGAGGTAGCGCCGCCTGCCGTGGGTCAACGACCACGCAGGGGCCCAGTCGATGGCCGCGCCCGGATCGTACGGCAGG
>JAICEP010000392.1 GCA_025924095.1 Sorangium sp. | reverse complement strand
GTCGCTTCCACTACCCTGGCAGCCGCCGTGTCGCTCGTCGATCCGAACCTCCGCACCACGATCGTCCACGCGTTCGCCGTCACGGTGGCGGACCCGGCGAGCCTGGTGCGCTCCTCGTCGCGCGGCGGCACCGACGACCCCGGAACGAGCAGCCGCGGCCCCTCGATCCTCCCCGACGTGGGCCAGATCGTCGGCGGGCTCTATCGCCTCGGACGCCTCCTCGGGAAGGGCATGTTCGGCAAGGTCTACGTCGCCCAGCGCGTCGACGTCCCCGAGCACCAGGTCGCCCTCAAGCTCATGCCCCGCTCGCTGTACGCGATGCGCAACGTCGAGCGCGAGCTCGTCATGCTCGCCACCGTCGGCCACCCGCACGTCGTCCAGCTGAAGGACCACGGCATGACCGCCGACTACGTGTGGCTCACCATGCCCGTCTACGAGGGGGAGACCCTCGCGCAGCGCCTCGAGCGCAGCCCCCTCAGCCTGCGCGAGGCCTACGACACCTTCCTCCCCGTCGCGCGCGGGCTCGACGCGCTCCACGCCGCAGGGCTCCGGCACCAGGACGTCAAGCCGGACAACATCTTTCTCGCCAGGTTCGCCGGCCGCGTCCACCCGATCCTGCTCGACCTCGGCGTGGCCGCCGAGCGCGAGGCCTCCTTCTGCGCAGGCACGGCGCTCTACGCCTCGCCCGAGCAGATCCGCGCGCTGAACGGCTTCCCCGGCGTCGTTCCGCTGACCGAGAAGATGGACACGTACGGGCTCGCCACGACCCTCCTCTACGCGCTCGTGAACCCGCGGGACTTCCCGGGTGAGTCGGCGCAGACCCGCACCGAGCTCATCGCGTCCCACGACGTCCGCGCCGACAAGCCGCTCGCCGACAACGCGCTGCCCGACCTCACCGGACGCCCGCGCCAGATGTTCCAGGAGGCGCTCCGGCGATGGCTCGCGATCGACCCGAACGAGCGCCCGTCGATGACCCAGCTCGCCGAGGAGCTCGACGTGCTGCTCGAGCCGGAGCGCGAGGCCGAGCGGGAGGCCGAGCAGCTGCGGATCAAGCAGAAGACGTCGTACCTGCGCGTGCGCATCGCGGCCGGCGCGATGACCCTCGTCGGCTGCGCGGTGGTGCTGCTCGGCTTCTCGAAGCGCGAGACCCTGCGGCTCGCCAACGAGCTCGAGCGCGCCCGCCAGAAGGGGGCCGAGTCGTTCGACCAGCTCGATACCTGCGTCGCGTCCCACCAGATCGCGGCGGCCGCGGCGAACACGTGCCGCTCCGGCCGCGAGCAGGATCGCGCGGACTTCAACGAGACGCTGGCCACCCTCCAGAAGAGCGGCTCCATGACCGACGCCGAGCACGCCCGCCAGATCCAGTCGCTGCACGCGACCCACGCGGCGCGCCTCAAGACCTGTGAGGACAGCGCCGCGGCCGCGGAGAAGGTCGCCATGGCGGACCGCGACCGGCTCGCCGAGGCCGAGAAGGCGCGCGCGGCGCTCACCACCGAGCGCGATGAGGCCAGGACGCTCGCCGAGCAGCGCGCCGCCGAGCTCGGCTCCGCCACGCAGCAGCGCGCCGCCTGCGACGCGGAGCGCGCCAGCTGCATCGCCGAGCGCGACCGCCTGAGGGACGAGGCGGCCGAGCCCTACGACACGCCGCCCTCGCCGGGGCCGCCGGCGACGCCCGCCGCGAGCGGCGCCCTGCCCCAGCTGCCGCCGCCGCCGGCGAGCACAGGCGCTTCCCCCGCCGCGGGCGCGCCGGCGACGACGGCGACCCCGGCGGCCTCGACACCGTCCCCCGCCGCCCCTCCCCCCGCCGCCCCTCCCTGAGCGCCGCCGCCGGAAGGCGCTGAACGGCGACCCGCGTCGTCGCCGCCAGGCCGCCTCTGCTTGTGGCGACCGCCCGGGAGGGCTATCCGTAAGGCCAGGGAGGCGAGGGCCATGAGTGACATCTCTCGACGTGAAGTGCTGCGTCGGCTGGGCGCAGCAGGCCTCGTTCTCGGAGGCGCGGCCGGGGTCGGAGCGGCCCGGTGGGACCGCGGCGGCAGCACCGCCACCGCCGCGGAGCGCCAGCAGACGCGGGACTACCGGCTCCGCGACGCGCCCGCCGGGCTGCCAGAGCTCGTGGTCGCCCGCGCCGGCGCCGAGGCGCTCGCCGGGGGCGCCCCGGATCCCGCCGCCCTGGTCCGCAAGGCGGTCGACGCGCTCGGCGGGATGCGCCGCTTCATCTCGCGCGGCGACGTCGTGGTCGTGAAGCCGAACATCGGCTGGGATCGCACGCCCATCCACGCCGCCAACACGAACCCCAAGGTCGTGGCCGAGGTGGTGCGCCTCGCCTACGACGCCGGCGCCAAGAGCGTCATCGTCACCGACGCCTCGTGCAACGAGCCGAACCGCTGCTTCCAGCGCTCCGGCATCTGGAAGGCCGCCTACGACGTCGGCGCCGAGGTCGTCATCCCCGCCGCGCACCGCTTCCGCGGCATGCGCCTGAAGGGCGAGGTGCTCGACGACTGGCCCGTCTACACGCCGCTCGTCAACGCGGACAAGGTCATCAACGTCCCCATCGCGAAGCACCACAACCTGTCGAAGTACACAGCCGCGATGAAGAACTGGTACGGGGCGCTCGGCGGCCGGCGCAACCGCCTCCACCAGAACATCGACGTGTCGATCGCCGATCTGGCGACGTTCATCCAGCCCACGCTCACGATCGTGGACGCCATCCGCGTCCTCATGCGCAACGGGCCGCAGGGCGGGAACGTCGCCGACGCGAAGGACATGCACACGATCATCGCGACGACCGACCAGGTCGCCGCCGACGCGTACGGGTGCCAGCTCATCGGCCGCAAGCCCGAGGAGATCCCGTACCTCAAGATGGGCCACGAGCGGGGCCTGGGCACGATGCACTGGCAAAACCTGCGGCTCGCCGAGGTGTAGCACCCATGGCAAATTCCGATCCGACTCCGTCCGGGCCGGCGCACCGTGACGCGGCTGCGGCGACCGCGGCGCCCGCGAAGGCGAGCCCCGACGGCACGACGCCCCCCGCTGCGCCCGCGCGTGGGGCCCCCTGGGCCGCGCTGCTGCGCAGGGCCGGCGCGCTCGTCCGGCCCGGCCCGAAGCGCCGGGCCGGCTCGGGGCTGCCGGCGCGCAAGACGATCCAGGTGCTCGTCTGGGTGCGCCGCGCCGTGCAGGCCGGCTGCCTCGGGCTGTTCCTCTACTTCCTGTTCCAGACCGGCTTCCGCGGCTCGTTCGCCTCGTCCGAGGCGCGCGTCCGCCTGCCGCTGCCCGTCGAGGGCTTCCTCCTCGCCGATCCGTTCGTCGGCGCGATGACCCTGCTCTCGACGCACACCGTCTACCGCGGCCTGCTCTGGTCGGTCGGGATCCTGGCGCTGACGCTCGTCGTCGGGCGCGTGTTCTGCGGCTGGATCTGCCCGTTCGGCACCCTCCACCACTTCTTCGGGTGGATCTTCCCGTCGCGCTACGGCAAGGGCGGCAAGCGCGTCGAGTCGAACAAGACGTACGCGCGGCAGCGGGTGAAGTACTACCTGATGTACGCGTTCCTCGCGGCGAGCATGGCGGGCAGCGTGATCGGCGGGCTGTTCGATCCGATCTGCGTGGCGGTCCGGGCGATCGGCCTCGCCGTCATCCCGGCGGCGCAGTACGTCATCGCCGTGGTGACCGGCTCCGCGGCCGAGACCGGGAGCCGGCCGGTGCAGCTCGTCGCGGACCAGACGCAGGACTTCCTGGCCGCGAGCGTGTGGCAGACGAAGCAGTTCTACTTCCACCACGCGTGGTTCGTCGGGATCCTGTTCGTCGGGATCCTCTTCATGAACCGCTTCATCCCGCGCTTCTGGTGCCGGGTGCTCTGCCCGCTCGGCGCCTTCCTCGGGGTGTTCGCGCGCTTCGCGCTCTTCGGGATGGAGAAGGATCACGCGAAGTGCACCGACTGCAACCTGTGCCTCGTGCACTGCCAGGGCGCCGACTCGCCCCAGGGCGGCGTGAAGTGGCGGCAGGACGAGTGCCACATGTGCCTCAACTGCGAGAACGCCTGCCCCGAGGACGTCATCAAGTTCCGCTTCCTCCCGAACCGGAAGAGCGCCCTCGTGACGCCCGACACGGGCCGCCGCACCGCCCTCGCGACCGCCGCCGCCGGCGCGGTGATCATCCCGACGGCGCGCATCGCCGACGTGCTCGACGCGAACTACGACCACCGCGTCATCCGGCCGCCGGGCTCGGTCGAGGAGCGCGAGTTCCTGGAGCGCTGCATCCGGTGCGCCGAGTGCATGAAGGTCTGCCCCAACAACGCGATCCACCCCGCGTTCTTCGAGGCGGGCATCGAGGGGCTCTGGACGCCGATCGTCATCCCGCGCATCGGGTACTGCGAGCACTCCTGCGTCCTCTGCGGCGACGTCTGCCCGACCGGCGCGATCCAGAAGATCACCGAGGAGCAGAAGATGGGGGTCGGCCAGAAGCCGATCTCGATCGGCACGGCGTTCTACGACCAGGGGCGCTGCCTGCCGTGGTCGATGAGCGTGCCGTGCATCGTCTGCGAGGAGTTCTGCCCGACGTCGCCCAAGGCGATCTGGGTCGAGGAGGTCGACATCCCGAAGCGCGAGCCGGTGGCCGCGGAGCACGGCAAGGAGCCGCTGATGAAGATGGTCCACGTGCAGCGCCCGCACGTCGATCCGGCGCTCTGCATCGGCTGCGGCGCGTGTGAGAAGGTCTGTCCGGTGCAGGACAAGCCCGCGGTCTACGTCACGAGCGTCGGCGAGACCCGCTCGAAGACGAACGTCATCCTTCTTGAGGACACGGATTACAACAAGCCGTCTTGACCCGGCCGCGCGCCTGCTCCGCGCGGCGGAATCACGGTAGGAGGCAGCTCGGGTGCGCACGCTTCGCTTTTACGGAACCTTCTCGCTGGCCGCGATGTGGACCCTGTCCGGCTGCGGCGAGCCGTTCACGGCGGCCGACGCGCCCGCCGCGTCCTCGTCCTCGTCGTCGGGCGCGGGGGGCGGCGGCGACGGCGGCGACGGCGGCGCCGGTGGCGACGGGGGCGGGGGGGCCTCCGCGACGTCGTCGTCCTCGTCGGCGGTAGGGGGCGGCGTGGGCGTCTGCGCGGCGTGAACGGAGGGGTAGTTCTGCACGGCGAGCGAGACGTGCGTGCGCTGCGCAGGCCGCGGCAGGGCGCTGTCGTTCGGTACGCCGACGGCGATCGAGGTCGAGGGGACGGCGCCCGCGTTCCCGCGCGTGCGCGAGGAGCCGGGGGACGAGGGCGAGGCGACGCAGCGGCTCGTCTACGTGGCCGCCTTCGGCTCGGACGACACGCAGATCGCCACGGCCACCGGGCGGCCCTGGACGGCGGGCGAGGTGGTCGCGAGCGCGTCGGTCAACTCCACGGACTCGGAGTCAGGCCCGCTCCTCCTGCCCGTGGACGCGCTGTCGCCGCGCGACGGCCTCCCTCGGGGCTCGCTGCTCTTCGATCGCTTGCTCGCCGGGCCGGGCAGCCTGCCGTCGCTGTTCGTCGCGGACGCGCTCGAGGCGACCCACGCGGACGCGTTCGACGCGCTCTACCTGGACGGGGGGAGCTACTCCGTGGCGGTGGCCCACGGCGTTCGGCCCTACCGGTACTGGTTCATGAACAAGCACCAGGACGCGAGTGGGACCACGAGCCGGCTCGTCACGAAGCTCGCCGAGGCCTCGGAGGTGCAGGTGCTCGACATCGTCCTGCCCGGCGACTGCCCGGCGAAGGGCGACGACCTCGCCCCGTGGGTGACGCCCGACGGGGGCGTGCTGTTCTTCCAGGCGCCCTACAGCGCGCGAGGCGACTGCGCGCAGGCGTCGGTGCTGCGGAGCTTCTACGTGGAGCTCGGGGCCGACGGGCTGCCCGTGGAGGGGCAGAAGGCCAGGATGCTGCTGTCGGGCCTCAAGCCCGAGATCGCCGTCATGACGCCGTCGCTCTCGCCAGACGAGTGCACGCTCTATCTGGCGTCCGACCTGAACCTGGCGGACCGGCGGCAGAGGCTCTACTCGGCCACGCGACGGTAGGGGGCGGGGAGCCGGCGGGGCTCGGCGAGGTGGCCCGCCTCGGGCCTACGGTCGGGCGGAGCCGGGGGAGCTCACTGCGCGCGGAAGCCTTCGGCAGGGCGGAGGCGCGCGGCGTACAGGCTCGGCACGATCGTCGCGGCGAGGCAGATCAGGATGGCGATGCCGCCGGTGATCAGGAACTCCTGCGGGCGCGCCTGCACGGGGAGACGGGAGATGAAATAGACCTTCGGATCGAGCGGGAAACCGTAGACCAGGAGGCCCTTGCACACCGCCACGCCGAGCAGCAGCCCCAGCGTGGTGCCGCCGACGCCGATGATCCCACCCTGGTAGAGGAAGATGCGCAGGATCGAGCCGTCGGTCGCGCCCATCGCCTTGAGGACGGCGATCTCCTTCTTCTTGTCGAGCACCACCATGATCAGCGTCGCGATGACCGTGAAGGCGGCGACCACGATGATGAGCGCGAGCACCGCGCTCATGCCGATCTGCTGGATGCGCAGCGCGGTGAAGAGCCCGTGGTTCAGCTCCTCCCAGTCCATCGTGTAATAAAGCCCGTTGCTGAGGAGCTGGCTGATCTCACGCGCGATGGTGCTGGCGTTGTCGATGTCATCGACCTTCATCTCGACGCCCGTCACCGTGTCGCCATGATCGTAAAACGCCTGCGTCTCGTAGAGATCGGCGTACGCCAGCTTTGTGTCGTACTGCTCGAAGCCGGCCTCGAAGATCGCGATGACCCGGAATCGCTTGGCGACCGGCGGCTTGATCGCGCCGTTCGAGATCGAGAAGCCGATCGTGGGCGAGGTGACGGTGACGCACTGGCCGATGTCGAGGGACAGGTTCTTCGCCAGCGCAGCGCCGATCACGATGCCCGGCATCCTCGCGATCTGCTCCTTGTCGGCGCACGGGTCCGGATCCACCTCGGGCGGCAGCTCGTCGTCCTCGGGGAGCACGCTGCCGTAGCCGCCCTGCGGCTCGATCGAGCCCCGCGGGGCCCCCTCGTCCACCGCGAGCTCGGCCTCCTCGGCGCCGGTGTCCGCGGCGGCATCGAGCGCGGCGACGTCGAGGTCGGCCGGCTGAAGGGCGGGCTCGGCGCCGGCGCCCCGCGCGGCAGCGGCGCGCTCGTCCTCCAGGATGCGCGCCTCGTACGCCTTCAACAGATCGAGCTCCCCGCCCGCGTCGGGCTCGAGCGCGCCGCGCGAGCCCGCGCCCTTCTCCAGGGAAGGGACGTCAGGCAGGGACGGCGGCGCCGCGCGCTCCGGAGGCTTCGCGCCTGGGCGCCGCAGCCCGGTGAGATCGCCGCCCGGGAGGATGTGGCGCGGCAGGTCGAGCACGGGCGTGGCGCCCTCCGCCCCGACGCCGAGGCTCTTCGCCGGGTCCACCCCCTTCACGAGGACGCCCGTCGCCGTCGCGTCGCCGTGCGTGAGCATCATGGGGTTGATGCTGAAGGGCGCCACACCGACGACACCAGGCACCTTGGCGACCTGATCCATGATCGAGCGGTATTCACGGAAGTCCGTGGAGTACTTGATCACCAGGACGTGCGCGTTGACGCCCAGGACCTTCTCGCGAAACTCCGCCTGAAAACCCCCGGTCACGCTCATCACGGTCGCGAGCGCCGCGACCCCGAGCGCGACCCCGAGGATC
>JAICEP010000391.1 GCA_025924095.1 Sorangium sp. | reverse complement strand
CGCTTTCTTGTGCACCACCGTCGCAGGATGCGGCGCCCGTTCTACCGGCCCCCTGGGTGGCGCTTTCTCTTGCGCCACCGTCGTCGGGTGCCGCGCCCGCTCGGCCCCGCCGCTCACGGAAGACGCGCCCGCCGTACCGACCCCCTTCCCTTGATTGGATGCCACGGCCCGATCTCCTGTCTCGCCACGAAGACTACGGCAAGCCCTCGCGCCGCCGCTGCTCGAAGAGCCAAGCCCTCTTCGAAACACACTGGCGGAGCGACGCCGCGGCTCGACCGCGCCCCGGGACGAGAGATCTGGCGCCGATCGACGCACAGCGGCGCCGCCCGCCCCCCGACGCCCCGCGTCGGCAAGCTTGGCGTCCACCCCCGGTGTCGCTAAAAGCCGACGCCTCGATGAACACCAGCCCGCCCCACCCGGCGATCGGCTCGAGCAGCGTCCTTCGCCGACCGCTTCTCCTCGGTCCTCCGGGCGTTCTCCGCCCGGAGGACCCCGTCGAGAGCTACCGGCTCATGTCTCGCGAGATAGGCTTCCGCGAGAGACCGGGGCCGGTGCTGCTCCTCCTCGGCGATCCTCTCGACCGAGGCGATCTCCGGGTTGAAGATCCCGTCAACCTGGGCCTGCTTCACGTTCAGGACCTCGGCCCTCGGCGGATCGCACCCGTCGCGAGGTCATCTTGTCGCGGAGGGCCCGCGCCGCCACGGACGCACCCGCGGTAGGCCTGCTCGGCCCGGCGACGCACGGCCGGCCCCACCCGGCCCCGCGCGCCGGTCCAGCCGGGCGCCCCTCCGCGGCCCAGCGCCCCTCCGCGGCCCAGAGCCCCTCCGCGCCCCGGCCCGGGCGCTCGCCGTCCCGGCGCTGCGGGACGCCGCGCGCCGCCCGGCGCCGGCGCCCCCTCGCCCGGCGCTCGAAGGCGGGCCGCCGGTCGGGTACGCTGCGCGCCGGACATGAAACGACATGAAACAGCCCGCGCCGCGCTCCCCTGAAGCCTCCGCCCCCGAGGCCCACGCGAACGCGCCCTCGCGGCCGTCGCCGCCGTCCTCCAGCGCCCCGACCCAGGTCCACAAGCCGCGCGTGCCCGACGCCTTCGGGGAGGCGCCCACCATCCTGTACGTGCCGAGCGGCGAGCCCGGCCCCACCCCGGGCGCGGCCTCGCCCCGCGCCCCCGGAGCGCCGCGCGGAGGCGCCGCAGCGCCCGGCGACCGGGAGCGCAGCGCCATCGACGATGTCACCCTGCGCATGCCGCCCCGGACCGGCGCCGCGGGCGGGGAGCACGACGACCGCACGCTCAAGATGCCCGCGCGGGCGGCGCGGGCCGCCGAAGACGACGACTCTCCGACCGTCAAGGCCGAGCCCAAGGCGTCCTACGCCGAGCTGGACGCCGAGGCGCAGGAGGAGGGCCGGCCTCAGGACTTCAAGTCGGCCGCCCGCGCCTTCTTCAAGCGCCACCACAAGAAGCTCTGGTGGCTGCACACCGCCTATGCGCTCAGCCTCGGCGCCTTCGTGGTGACCTTCGCGCAGAAGGGGTTCCAGCACGCCCGCTTCCTCGCGGTCTCGGTCAGCGTCGCCTGGCTGCTCGTGATCCTGTTCTTCCGGCTCTTCGGCACCGGCGCTCGCCAGGACTTCGCGACGGCGTGGCGCGGCGCCCGGCTGCGCTTCCTCGTGATGACCTATGTCCTGAAGAACCTCTATCAGGGCATGCTCTTCTTCCTCCTCCCGTTCTACTGGAAGAGCGCCAGCCTCGACGCGCCGAACCGGTGGTTCGTCCTCCTCCTCGGCGCCTGCGCCGTGCTCTCGACGCTCGATCTCGTCTTCGACCGCGTGCTCATGCGCTGGAAGACGCTCGCCTCGGTCTTCTACGGGGTGACGCTGTTCGCCTGCCTGAACCTCGTCATCCCCGCGCTCCTCCCCGACACCCGGACGCTCTACACGCTGCTCTCCGCCGCCCTCGTGTCCGTGCTCGGCTTCTGCACGCTGCACCTGCCGTTCGGCGCGCTCTGGAGCCGGATGGGCGCGGTGTTCCTCGTCATCGCGGCGGCCGCCGGGGTCGGGCTCGCCTACGGCACACGGGCGCTCATCCCTCCGGTGCCGATGCACCTGTCCTCCGCGGCCGTGGGCCCCGCTGTGCTCCCGGACGGACGCCTCGCCATGTCCGTGAAATCGCTACATTTTTCGGTAATCCGGGAGCTCCGCGCCGTCACCGACGTGGTGGTGCCGGGCGGCGACGGCGACCGCCTGCTCCATGTCTGGCGGCACGAGGGGCGCGAGATCCTCCGCGCGCCGGAGGAGACGCTGCGGGTCCCCGGGCCGGAGGGCGCGGTGCGGCTCAAGTCGCAGCTCGTGGGCGGGAGCCTGCCGCGCCGCCTGGCCGGGCACTGGACCGTGGATGTCGAGACCCAGGACGGCCAGCTCGTCGGCCGCACCTCGTTCGAGGTGACCGAATGAAGGCGCCGCTCCGGGGCGACGGGGCCGGCGCCGCGCAGCGGGCGCGCTGGGTCGACGTCGGCAACATGGCAAACGGATTCCTCGTGTTCGGCAACGTCGTCACGGGCTTCATCGCGATCGGCAACGTCGCGCGCGGGTTCATCGCGATCGGCAACGTCGCCATCGGCGTCATCGCGATCGGCAACGTCGCTTTCGGCGTCGTCGGCGGGTTCGGCGCGACGATCGCGGTCGGCGCCTTCGCCGCCGCGGGCGTGCTCGCTTTCCCGGTGCTCGACGGGACGGCGGGCGTGGCCAGCGCGCTCGATCTGCACCTGGTCCTGTCGGTGTTCCCGATCGGCCTCTGGTTCCTCGCGGCGCGCCTCTTCCCGGGGCGGCGCGCGCCCCGCCTGGGTCCGAGCCCCGAGCTGACGCCGCTCCGCGCGCTGCTCCGCGGCGAGCGCCCCGAGGGCTGGGTCCGCGCGCGCGTCGAGCGCGCGGGCGGCGGCGCGCTCCGGCTCACGCAGGGCGGCGCGCGGATCGAGCTGCCGGCGACGCCGGAGGCGCTCGGCGCGAGCGGGGCGCTGCTCCCGGAGGGCCGGGGAGCGCGGCTGTTCGCGTACGTGCGGGCGGAGGAGCACGTCCGCGGCGGCGAGGGTGGCTACCGCGAGGCGCAGCAGCGCGAGCGGGTCCTCACCGTCGCGGATCTCGTGGAGCCGCCGGCGTGGGTGGCGCCGTGGATCGACGGCGGCGAGACGCAGTGGTGGCTCTCGCGCGCGTGGGACGTCGGGGTGGTCGCGGCGGTGGTGCTGAGGGCGGCGCAGCTCGTGGCAGGCGCGATCGGGTGAGCGCCAGGACGCGCTGAGCCGGCGCTGCGGATCCTCGATCGCCGGGCGCGCGGCGCGACGCCGACGAGCACGGTGGCGCGCCCCTCAGCGCTGTCCAACGCCGGGGAGGTTCTTCGCCATCACGTCTCCTACGTGGCCGTCGAACGGGCTGGCCACGGTGACGTACGGTGTCAGCCATGAGAGACGTTGCTTGAGCCGATCGCTCCGCTCCTTTTGCCAGATTTTCCTCTTGTTGATGGGCTCGGCGGCGCGCAGGTCCGGATCGGCGATCCACGCGATCACGTGCACGCGCGGCTTCTGTTCGACGAGGAGCCGGGCGCAGATCTCCACCCAGGACTCGGCGCCCAGCTTGCCAGCGCCGACCAGACCGGCGACGGTATCGCGTACCTTGCACGCAATGGCGAGAGGGAGCTCGTGGGGCTGCCGCTTCTTCGTCTCGATTGGATACCCCCGGTAGTCCTTCACCTCGATGAGATAGAGGCGGTCTCCGCGTACCCCGACGATATCGACGGCCTTCGACCCCACACGGACCAGATCCCCCGTGTTCTCGTCGGTCCACTCCCCCTGGAGCTTGCCGATGCCGCTCAGGAAGGCGCGGCTGTCGTCCCACTTCTCCGCCAGGGTCCAGCTTTCGCCGAACTCGAAGCGGATCCTCTCCACGTCGATGGCCTTCACCGCGGCGTCTCGCCCGGCGCGAAGAGGGCCTGTTGCTCTCGCTCGTGCAGCGACGCGATGGCATCAAGGATCGCGTTGTGCTGGAGCTCGGCGAGCCGCTCGCCGCGCTCGACGAGGACCTCATACTCGTCACGGCGGAGCCCGAAGAACGCTGCCTCTCCTGGGCGCAGCATGCGCGTGTCGACCTGCAAGGACAGCTCCGAGGTGAGCGCATAATCGTGCGTAGCGATGAAGACCTGCGCGCCCGCGTGAGCGAGCCCGACAGCGGTGTCACTGGTGAGGCGAGCGCGCTTCGGGTTGAGGTTCGCCTCGGGCTCGTCCCAGAGCAAATAAGCATTCTCGGAGAGCGATCCATTGATGAGCAGGTAGGCGATCATGGCGAGCTTGCGGTCGCCCTCGGCGACCATCGCCACCTCCATGTCGTCACCCGGGTAATTGAGGTAGAAGCGCCCGTCCCTCATGAAAACCTTCCCACCGAGCTCCTGCTCGATGGGGTCGAGAAGCGCCGCCGGACCGCGAGACCGGAGCGGCTTCAGCCCGAGCGCTACGCAGAGATCGAAATAGGTCCGATCGAACGCTGACTCGCGATGGAGCCACGCTTCGACGAAGCCAGGAAAGATCGAGAGGACCTCCCGAGGGGGGATGAACAGCGGCCTGCCGATCCTGGACAGGTCTCCAGTAGCTTTGGACGTCAACGCTGCACCCGTTAGCGTGACCTCTACCCGGGCCTCTTCCCACTCGAGCGAAACGTCCGCCTGGCCCGGGCTGTTGGCGAAGCTGTCCAGGGAATCGGGTTGGAAGACCCCCATGAGCATGCCTCGAACCAGGTCGTCCAGCTTCGGCTCCGCGCCGCCATCGAGCCCCTCGCCCGCGGCGAACCGGCGCGCAGCCTCGGTCAGCGCGTAGGCGAGCTTGAGGACGTGGGATTTGCCCGTCCCGTTCTCGCCGATGAGCACGTTGACTCCGGGAGCAAAGTCGAACGCGGCGTCGGAGAACACGGTGAACCCGCGGAGGGTGAGCCGGGTGAGTTTCATCGCGCGCGGAGTCTACTGGACTCCACGCGCGCCTGCGAGCGGGCTCCGGCTGGGGCGAGCGGGCGCGAGGCAAGAGGCCTCCGTTCGTGCTCGTGAAAAGCGCCCCTCACCCCTCCACGATCGCCGGGCTCCCGCTGTACACCACCGCGTCCAGGAGCCGCTCCTCCCGCACCAGCGCGAGCGCCGGCGCGTCCCGGCGCAGCAAGATGCTGCCGCCCGGATCCGCGAACCCGCACGCCTCCGCGCCCCGCTGCGAGCCGATGTCCCAGAGCGCCTCGGCCGGCGTCCCCCCGCCCTCCGCCCGCAGCGTCACGCGCTTGCCCGTCCGCAGCCGCTCGCCCAGCTCGACGCCCCGCAGGTCCTCGAACGGATCGGTGATCACGTGGCTGTCGATCCCCACGCAAAGCCGCACGCCCGCCTCGCGCAGCGCCCCCACGTCGGGCAGCCCGTCGCCGAGGTCGCGCTCGGTCGTCGGGCACAGGCACGCGAACGCCCGCGCCGCGCCGAGGAGCGCCGGCTCGTGCGGCGCGAGGTGCGTCGCGTGCACCGCCACGAAGCGCTCGCTCAGGACCCCGCGATCGGCCAGGAGCTCCACCGGGCGCCGGCCCGTCTCGGCGACGCACGCCTCGATCTCGGCCGGCTGCTCGGCCACGTGCATGTGCACCATGAGCCCGCGCTCCGCGGCGTACCGCGCGATCTCGCCGAGCCACGCCGGGGGCACCGCGCGGACGCTGTGCGGCGCCACCCCGACGCGCACGTCCTCGCAGCCCGCGTAGCGCGCCCGGAGCGCCTCGACGTCGGCGAGCGCCGCGTCGAGCGAGCCGTCCGAGAACCGCCGCTGCGCCCCCTCGGGCGCCCGGCCCGCGCCCGCGCGCGCGTAGACGACCCGGAGGAGCGCGATCCGGAGGCCCGCCGCGCGCGCGGCCTCGATCACCGCGTCCGCGAGGACCGTGCGATCCGCATAAGGCGCGCCGTCGGGCTGGTGGTGCACATAGTGGAACTCGCCCACCGTACGGACGCCCGCGGCGCGGAGCTCGCGATAGGCCACCTTCGAGATGGCATGAATGGACTCCGGCGTGAGCGACCCGGCGAGCGCATACATCGCGCTGCGCCACGACCAGAAGTCATCCGCCCCCGACGGCCCCGGCCGCTGCGCCTCTCCGCGCATCCCGCGCTGGAACGCATGGGAATGGGCGCTCGCGAGCGCCGGGAGCTCGATGGCCCGCGCGGTCAGCCTCATCGCCGCTCGCCGTACCACGCCGGGGGAGCAGGAGAAAGGCGCGGGCCGCCCTCACGAGGGCGCATCGAGGCTGCCCGGCGAGGGCGCCGGCAGCCACGTGGAGGGCGGCGAGCGGCGGGCAGCTGGCGTCACGCCTTCAGCTCGACCTCGAGCCCGGGCAGCCCTTCGAGCTTCACCTCGGCCTCCGCGGCGGGCAGCGGGGCGTCGACCTCCTCGCGGCGGGCCGCCATGACCGTCAGCGCGCCCGGGAGGCACTCGACGACGAGGGGCGTTGTCCCGACCTCCTCGCCGTCGATGAGCACGTTCTGGGGAGGATCGGTGGTGATGCGGACCCTCCGGGCGGCGAGGAACCCGATGTTGTCGCGCTCGGCCGCCTCGCCGTCGATCGCGGTCCTCAGGAGGTGCAGGCCGGTCGCGACCGCCTCGACCAGCGTCGTGGCCGACACGATGGTGATGTCGAGCACCCCGTCGTCGGGGGACACCACCGGCGGCCCCTGCGCCAGCACCGTGCGCGCAGGCGCCATGTTCGCGACCGTCACCGCCACCGCGCGGCAGTGGATCCGCTGGTCGTCGGTCTCGATCTCGACCCCGAACGGCTCCAGGCTCATCAGCTTCTTCAGAGCGGTGCTGATGTACGCGAGCACGCCCCAGCGCTGCTTGGCGTCCTGCGGGGTCTCGCCGACGGTGTCGGCGTGGAGCCCGACCGCTGACAGCAGGATCATGGTCCTCCCGTTCGCGCGGGCGGCGTCGATGCGCGTCGGCTCGCCGCGAACGAGGACCTCGATGGCCCCCTCCAGGTCGTCCGGGATGCCCAGCGTGAGCGCGATCGAGTTCGCCGTTCCGAGCGGCAGGATGCCCAGGCACGTGTCGGTCCCGAGGAGGGCCGACGCCACGCTCGAGATCGTCCCGTCGCCGCCCGCCGCGATGACCAGGGAGGCGCCCTCGCGGCGCGCCGCCTCGGCGCACGCGGCGGCGCTGCGGTCCGCGCTCGTCTCGTAGACGCTCAGCGCGAACTCGCGCTCGAGCCGCGCAGGAAGCGACTCGACCGCATCGCCTGCATGGCCAGCAGCAGGGTTGAAGATCAGCGCCGCTCTCCGCTCGTTCATCGCTGTATTCTAGTCCGCCGCACCGGTCGAAACCCCAAGAAAATTCGACAGGTAGGCCGCCGGTCGCCGCGCCGGAGCCGGCGTGACCGAGCGCGACGGCACGGCGCTCCGCCGCTCGCTCGCTCGGCGCCTCCCGGGGGCTGTGCCTGCATGCGCCATTCTCGCGACACGAACGCCCCGCCGCGCAGCGCTCAGGCGCGCCTGGCGGGCCGATGGCACGGCGCTTGTAGCGCGGTAATGCCCATGAGGTTTCAACGAATCGGTCGACTGGCTTGCCTCGCGCTCGCGCTGCTGGGCGCAGGGACGCTCGCCGCGTGCGGCAACGGCTCGGCGGGGGACCCCGCGGGCAGCGGCGG
>JAICEP010000390.1 GCA_025924095.1 Sorangium sp. | reverse complement strand
CGAGTCCATGGCGCATCGAAGTAATGCCAGATATGGACGGCCGAGAGGTGGTTCGGCAGATCGAGAAAGGGCAGGAACCGCACGCGCCATACCGGCACGATGGCCGCGACGGCGAGGAGCGCGAACGTCGCGATGAAACCGCGATCGCGCGCCCAGCGCGGCCCTCGCCGCGGCGCGGGGGGATCCGTCTCGCCGGCGCGCCGGCGTGACACGGAGGCGGGCGCGCCGACCCCGGGCGTGAGGTCGCTGTCGGGCGGGCTCGAACCGGGCATTTCCATGAGAACGGTGGCCCTCCCCTGCCCTTCGCGCGCGGCGCGAGGTGCGGGCAGGCCCGCGAGGCGATGCGAGCCTTAGCACAGGACGCAGCGCCGATTGCAGCGCCGCGTGTCTTCCTCTAGTTTCCCGGGCACCTCGCCAGGCGGACACGGCACGCGATGACACCCACTGGCCATCCGGAGCGGCACGGGGCGCTCCACGCAGCCCTCCAGGAGACCTGAAGCCATGAGGCATCTTGCTTGCGTCGCAGGCTGCGCCGCCGTCCTGCTGGCCCTCTCCTCGCCGCGCGCGCAGGAGCCCGAGCCCGCCGCCGAGCGGTCGACGCCGGCCGAGACGCAGGCAGCAGGCGACGAGCCGGCCGGCGAGCCCGAGCGCGCGGAGGCGCCGGCCGACCGCCCGAGCGCGCCGGTGAGCCGGCGGCCGCCGCGGGAGACGCCGGCGCCGATCTCGCCGGCGCCCGCGAGCAGCGATGTCCTGGCGCCAGGCTTCCGGGAGCGGATCCGCGTCGCGATCGGGCCGCTGGAGCTCGCGCCGATGGCGCTGCTCGCGCTGCAGGTCGTGCCCTACGTGGGCGACGACGCGCTGAACCAGGCGGGGGACAGCGCCGAGCAGCCCGGCTTCCGCCTGCGCCGCGTCCGCGCCGGGCTGCGCGGCGACGTCGCGGGGCTCGTCCAGCTCGCCATCTCGATGGATCTCGCCGGGGGCGACGACGAGACAGCGCGCATCCACGAGGCGTGGGGCGGCGTGACGGCGGCGCGCGCGCTCGAAATCTACGCGGGCGCGCGGACCGTGCCCTTCTCGCGCTCGGCGATGACCGGCGCCGGCGACGGGGCCCTCACCGAACGACCGCTCGCCGTCCGCGCGATGGCCCCGTTCACGCAGGTCGGGATCCAGGCCGAGGGGCACTTCCAGGACCGCGCCTTCAGCTACCACGCGGGCGTCTACAACGCCTTCCAGCGCGCCGATCAGTTCTACGCAGGTCACGCCGAGAGCCTCGCTCCCCTCGGCAACCGCTTCGAGGGGATCGCCGTCGCCGGCAGGCTCGCCGCCGAGCCGCAGGGCCCGCTCGGCCGCGCCCTCCAGGACGTCGCCCACTCGCCCTTCCGCCTCGCGGCCGGCGCCGACGGCTTCTTCAGCGACGGCGGCGCGCGCACGCTGTACGGCGCGAGCGCCGATGTCCTGCTCCACGCCGCGGGGCTGCACGCGCTCGGCGAGGTGCTCTGGACCGGGGCGAGCTCCAAATCGGTGCCCACCCAGCCGATCGCGCAGGTCACGTCGGTGTCGTCGCTCGCGCTCGTCTTCGAGGCAGGTTACATGATCATCGCCCGGAAAGTCGGTGTCTCGGGTCGGGTGGAGTGGATCGATCCCAACGCCGATGTCGAGGACGAAGGCGACAACCTCGTGCTCACAGGCGGCGTGAGCTACCACGCGTTGGACGATCTCGTGAAGGCGCAGCTCGAGTACACGCATCGTGAAGAGCTCGGCGGGCTGTCGCTCGCGAACGACGCCGTCATCCTGCAACTCCAGCTCTCGCTGTAGGGGAGATCGCTGTGCGGCGAACACACCGCTGGTTCACGAGGATCGCGCTCCTCCCGCTCGCCGCCGCCGCGCTCGCCGCCCCCGCGCTGCCGAGCTGCGGGGGCGAACGGCTGCTCCGCGCGAAGCGGATAGAGCAGCGGGCCGAGCTCGTCGGCGGCCCGGTGGCGATGGCGGACGTCGGCGACTTCCTGCTCGAGAACGACCAGATCCGCGTGGCGATCCTCGGCGGGCGGGACTCGCCTGGGCCCGGGATCTTCGGCGGCGCCATCGTCGACGTCGACCGGCGGCGCGGCCGGATCGGCGAGGAGGGCGGACAGGGGCGCGACCGGTTCGCCGAGATGTTCTCGCTCGCCAACCTCATCGTGCCCGACCCCACGGCGACCGACGTCTCGGTGCTCGCGGACGGCACAGACGGCGCCGAGGCCGCGATCCGCGTCGAGGGAGACGGCGAGTTCCTGTTCGAGGCGATAGGCCTGCTCCGGGCGCAGGAGGACCTGCTCGGCCTCTTCTTTCCCAGCGTCCGCTCCAGGATCCGCTTCCGCACAGACTACGTTCTTCACCCGGGCGATCGGTTCGTGACGGTGCGCACGGTGCTCTTGCTGGACGACCGGCCGCCGCCCGGCTGCGAGCCCCAGAGGAGCTGCGAGGCGTGCCCGGACGGATACAAGCAGGACTCGGGCGGCTGCTTGACCTGCGCGTGCAGCGACGTCCTGCCGCTGGAGAACGCCACGGCCCCCGTCTCGGTGCTCGGCGGCGTCCTCGGCGCTCCGCTCGATGAGGCGCAGCAGGAGGCGTCGCGCCGCGCCGGCATCGTCGCCGGAGACTTCGTGTTCTTCGGCAACCAGAACGATGTCTTCGCGCCCGGCGCGGGCTTCGACGAGGACACGGCGGTCCAGGACGCCTGGAACGCGGGGCGGAACTCGTTCCAGGCGCCGCTCACGTTCGATTTCGTGGCCGCGGCCGGCGGGGACGTCAGCTATGGTTACTTCACGAAGGCGCAGGCGGGCGCGGCGCCGCCTCTGGTCAATGTGCCCCTCTTCGCGAGCGCGGCGACAGCGTTCGTGTCCGCCAGCCGGTCGTGCCTGTTCAGCGAGGACGACGACGCGGCGTGCGACGCGCATCGCGCGTTCAGCTACGAGCGCTACCTGGCCGTGGGCGACGGCGACATCGCGAGCGTGACCGACGTGATGCACCGGCTCCGCGGGACCGCCACGGGCACGGTCAGCGGCCACGTGCTGTGGGAGAACACCCTGGAGGCGGTGCCGAACGCGCGGGTGTTCGTCTTCTCCGATCCGGATCCGTCGCGGCCCTTCGGCTCGCTCGACGAGCTCGCGGCGGCCAACCGGGAGGCGCGCGGCGACGTGGGCCTCATCAACGAGATCGACGCGGATCTCGGCCTCGACCCGTCCGAGGACGGCGACTTCCGGGGCGCCCTGCCGCCCGGCAGCTACCTGCTCGTGGCGCGGAACGCGGCGGGGACCGCGACGTCGGCGCCCGTGCGGGTGAGCCTGCGGGCCGGAGAGCAGGTCGCTGTGTCGCCGCGCCTGCCCGCGCCGGCGACGGTGCGCTACCGCGTGGCGGACGAGGCGGGCCAGCGGATACCGGCCAAGCTCGCCTTCGTCGCGCTCGACGACGCGGGGCGAAGGCTCTCCGGCGACGGCCGGCGCAGGGTCTATCTCGGCGACAGCCGGCTCGGGAACGGCAACCGCGCCATCGAGGTCACCGCCACGGGCGAAGGAGAGGTCGAGATCGAGCCGGGGCGATACCAGATCACGGTGTCGCGAGGCATCGAGTACGGGATCGACGTGGAGCGCGACGTGACGCTCGCGCCGGGGCGCGCGTTCCAGCTCGACGCCACGCTCGTGCGCGAGGTCGACACGACCGGGTGGATGTCGGCCGACATGCACCTGCACTCCAGGCCGAGCTTCGACAGCGGGATGCCGCTGCCGCGGCGGGTCGCCACGGTGGCGGCGGAGGGCGTGGAGCTCGCGGTGTCGACCGACCATGACGTCGAGACGGACTACCAGCCGACCGTGCGCGCCCTGGGGCTCGCGCCCCACCTCGCCACGGCGATCGGGGCGGAGATCACGACGCTGGAGCAGGGGCATTTCATCGGTTTCCCGCTCAAATACGACGAGCTCGACGTCCCGAGCCACGGCGCGCACGACTGGACGTGCGAGCCCGGCGGGACGATCCTCGACGCCCTCCGCGCCTCGGGCGACGGCACGGTGGAGCCGCTGACGATCGTCGCCCACCCGCGCGACGGCTTCTTCGGGTACGTCGAGCAGCTCGGCGTCGACACCTACACGATGGGCCGGACGCCGACGTTCCTCGAGGAGAACAACCCTGTCTTCCGGACCGCGAGCTGCGAGTTCGATGCCATGGAGATCATCAATGGCAAGCGGTTCGATCTCGTGCGCACGCCGAGCCTGGCCGAGGTCGTCGACTGGAATCGCTGCCTCGCGCGGCTGAACGCCGCCCGGAGCGCCGCCGAGATCGAGGCGGCGTGCGCCGAGGTGGCGGGCTGGCTGCGCGCGCCCTGCGCGCCTCCCGGCGCGTCGATGCCTGGGGCGGGCGGCGCCTCCGGCTCGCCCTCGGGCGCCGCCGTCGCCATCGCCATGGCCGATTGCAAGCGTCGCGCCCGGACCGAGCTCGCGTGGGCGCTCATGAAGCGCGTCCTCGCCCGAACGCCCGACGAGCAGGAGAAGAACTGGAGCTTTCCCGGCGCGGCCCTTGAGAGCCAGGAGCTCTGCGGGCCCGCCGCGCTCGGCGACGGGCCGGTCGCCGCGGAGGCGCGCGATGAGCCCTGCACGTACCGGGCGGGCCAGGTGGACGACTACTTCCGTTACCTCGAGCGGGGCTTCGTTCCGGCGCAGATCGCGAGCAGCGACAGCCACGACGGCTCGAAGGAGCCGGGCTTCCCGCGGACCTATTTCCGCAGCGCGACCGACTCCCCGGCCGCGCTCGAGACGCCGGCCGCGGTCGAGAGCCTGCGGGGCGCGCACGCCTTCTCGACGTACGGCCCCTTCATCCGGGCGACGATCGGCGGCAAGACCTATGGTGAGGTGGCGGCGGCGAGCGCCGGGAAATCGAGCGAGCTACTCTTCGATGTCCAGACGGCGAGCTGGTTCGGCGTCGATCGGGTCGAGATCTACCTGAACGGCGCGATGATCCGCTTGCTGGAGCCGGACATGCCGCCGAGCGCGCTCGTGGACGTGCGCGGCAAGGTCACCTTCACGGTGCCGGAGCGCGACTCCTGGGTGGTGATCATCGCCATGGGGCTCGAGGACAGGAACCTCATGAGCCCTGTCTCCCTGGATGTTCCGTTCGGAGAGATCCAGCTCTCGCGGCTGGCGAGCGACGCGTTCGGCAAGATCCCCGCGATCAATGCCCTGTTCGCGCCCACACCGACGGTGCCCGACTGGTCGCCGGTGCCGCCCTATGCGGTCACAAACCCGATCTACATCGACGTCGACGGCAACGGCCGTTACGACGCTCCGCTGCCGAGGCCCGACTTCTGCTCTCGTCCGTGCGATCCGGGCGTCCTCGATCCGGAGCAGTGTCCGGCGCAGCAGGACTGCCTGCTCGAAGAGGCCGTCTGCGGCTTCCCGATCCCCGGCAAGTGCGACCATCGCCGCCCGGCGCTCGGGCATCACGACGACTGAACGCCGGTCGGGCGGCGCGCGCCCGGAGGGGCCGCGCGAGCGACGCGCCCGCGAGCGCGCTCCGCGAGAGCCGCTCTCGCGCAAGCGACACGCCCGCAGCGCGCTCGCCCGGCCAGGACGAAGCCTGCGGGCTCGCGGAGATGACGTTTGCATGCACGTGGCGAGGCACGTGCATGCAAACGTCGGTTGATCTCGGCGGAGAGCCGGCCGGCCGCTCCCGGGCGGGAGCTTAACGGCCCTCGATCGACTGCGACTTGATGTGGAACTCGACGCGCCGATTGCGCTGCCGGCCTTCCGGCGTGTCGTTGGCGACGAGCGGCCGGCGGGAGCCGTAGCCCACGGAGGTGAGCCGCTCCGACTGGATGCCCTTGTTGACCAGGTAGACCCTGACCGCGATCGCCCGGTTGTGCGCGAGCCGGTCGTTGTAGTCGGCGGTGCCCTGGTTGTCGGTGTGCCCTTCGATGCTGAGCAGCTTGATCTCCGGGTTCGCCTTGAGCAGCCGCTCGACCTCGTCGAGGATCGGATAGCTCTGCGGGAGGATCCTGGAGCTGTCGAACTCGAACTCGACCTGCTTCATGATCTCGATCTCGGCCGAGCCCGTGATCCTGCGGATGTAGTACGGGCAGCCGTTCTTCTCGGGATCGTCGACGACGACCTGCCCCGGCTCCTTCGGGCACTTGTCCTGGGCGTCGGGGATGCCGTCCTGGTCCGCGTCCTCCTCGGGGCAGCCGTCGCGATCGTCGATGCCGTCCTTGTCCTCGGGGTCATCGGGGCACTTGTCGACGACATCGGGGATGCCGTCGCCGTCGCGATCGGGCATGTCCGGGCAGCCGTCGCTCGGCTTCGGCTGCTTGCCGTCCTCGGGGTCCTCCGGGCAGAGGTCGATGACGTCGGGGTAGCCGTCGCCGTCGGCGTCCTTCTCCGCCTCGATGACGTAGTTGAAGCCGGGCGAGCGGGCGTTGGAGTCCGCGATGCTGAACGAGTAGCCGACGATGCCGACCCCCCGGAAATCGGGGGCGTAGCCGCCGCTCAGCCGGGTGCCCACGCCGGCGCCGGCGTAGAGCGCCTTGTCCTTGGTGAGGGCCATCCTGCCGTTCAGCTGCCACTCGATGGGCGAGGCGTCGAGCTCGCCGAACGTGTCCTTGAGGAGGCCGAACGAGCCGAAGACCTCGGCCCCGAGGCGGATCGTGCCGTCGCGCAGCGGGACGTAGCCGCCGACGCCGTACGTGAGCTCGCTGCCGACGCGGAGCTCGTGGAGCTGCACGGGCGGCCGGATCGCGACGCCGGTGTTGAGGGTGACGAGGAAATCCGTGAAGTCGTACTCGGCGCCGAGGCCGAACGCGCTGCTCACGGTCCGGTCGCCGCCGAAGGAGTAGTTGTTGCCGATGGGCGCGAAGACCGCGGCGGTGAGCCCCAGCCGGAAGCGGCGCTCGTCGAGCTCCAGCGCGACGAGGCGCGCCTCGAGCCGGAGGTCCATGGGGTTGGCGGTCCTCCGGTTGACGCACTGGTTCAGGCCGAGGGACGGATCGGGGTGGCAGGTCTCGTTGCCGTCCTGGAAGACGACGATCGGGAACGAGGCCTGGAGGGCGCCGCGGCCGAGGATCTCGACGCCCCCGCTCAGGTAGGTGATGAGCTGCGAGGTGACGGGCCCGTCGCCGTCGAGCTGCTCCTCGATGGCGAGGTCGTCAACGTAGTTGTCGTTGCGGAGCGGGTGGACCGACACGCCCAGCCCGAGCTGCCCGAAGATGCGCGTCTTTTCCCCCATGTGGGGGCGCCAGACCCCGATCCCGTCGTCGGGGGCGCCGGCCATCCTGAGGCGATCGAGGTAGAAGGTCCGTTCCTGCGCGCGCGCGGCGGAGGGCGCAAGCGCGACGAGGGCCGGTGCGGCCAGGGCTGCTGCGGTCAGCGCGCAGCGAAAGCGCGACCGGCGTCGCGGCTTACCACCCGGCAGGGTTCTTCGATCCATCACGGTGAGCTGTCCTCCAAGCAACGCTCGAAAAACGAGGTTGACGCGAGCGTTCCGCCGCATGCGGGCCGGCGTCCGGGCGGGAGATTACTCGGGCCGGGGGAGGATGTCTCCTGGGTCGAACCAGGAGGTGCGAGAAGCCCCCCGGGACGGGCGCGGCTGTGTCCGGGGCGCGCGCGGCGGGCGGGGGGGGGGCCTGGTGGGGGGATAGCTGCAGCCGAGGACGCGCGGGCCCTCGTG
>JAICEP010000389.1 GCA_025924095.1 Sorangium sp. | reverse complement strand
ACTCGCACGCGGAAGCCGCCGAGAGCAGCGCGGCGAGCCATGCGATCCTGAAGAGCGGACGCGCGCGCCGCGACGGGCCCGGGGCGCGCTGTTGCCGGACGCTCGCGCCCGCGTCGAGCGAGACGGCCGGCGGAGAGGGATGTGCACGGGGGGAGGGGGCGGCGGGCGAGCGAAGAAGGGGTCTCGACATGGGCAGCGCGGCAAGCGGGGGAGCCCCTCTATTCCGGATCCGCCCCCGGCGATCGCCGCAGCGCAGAAAGCTCGGAAGATTTAACTCGTGATCTCCTCCCTCTCCTCCCCGTCCGCCGTATCGGGGTATCGGAGCCAACGCATTCTCTTCCTGGGTCTCTTCCCGTGCGCCTCCTGCGCCCCGGGATCAGGCGGCGGCGCGGAGGGCGCCGCGGCTGCGGGCGCGCAGGGCGACCGGGACGCCGCCCGAGGGGCCCAGCGTGAGGTTGCGGCGCACGGGCCGGGGCGGGCGCTCGTCGAGCAGGCGGAACTGCCACGCCGACAGCGCCACGCCGAGCACGATCTTCATCTCGAACATCGCGAAGGCCGCGCCGATGCAGCGGCGGTTCCCTCCGCCGAACGGCAGGTATTCGAACGGGGAGTGCTTGCGCTCCAGGAAGCGCTCGGGCCTGAACCGCGACGGCTCAGGGTAGAGCTCGGGGTGGTGGTGCACGAGCAGGATGCTTGGCGCCACCCCCGTTCCCGGCGGGAGCGTGTGCTCGCCGAGGCGGAACGGCTGCGCCGCCATGCGCGGGGCCTCGGTGACGATCGGATGCAGGCGCAGCGCCTCCTTGCACACAGCGTCCAGGTAGGGGAGCCCGGCGAGGCGCTCCGGGTCGGGCTCCGGGCCGAGGGCGTCGATCTCGTCGCGCAGCCGCGCGAGGACGCCGGGGTGGCGGTGCGCGTGGTCCAGGGCCCACGCGAGGGCGAGCGCGGTGGTCTCGTGCCCGGCGAAGAGCAGCGTCCGGAGCTCGTCGAAGATGGCCTGATCGCTCATGCTGGAGCCGTCGTCGTAGCGAGCCGAGACCAGGAGGCTCAGGATGTCGTCGCCCGGCGCCGCGCGCACCCGCGCTATCTGATCGCGGAACAGGGCCTCCAGGTGGTCGACCCGCCGGCGGAAGCGCGCGTAGGGGCCGAAGCCCCCGAGCTCCCGCTGCAGGAACGGCAGGAGCGCCAGCGCCGGCGTCAGCGCGTCGGTCATCGCGACGACCGCGCGCGCGAACGCGCTCGAGCGAGACGGCTCCTCCACCCCGAAGACGGCGCGGATGATGACGTCGAGCGAGATCGCCTGCGTGATCTCCTGGGCCACCGCGCGGGGCGCGCGCGCCGCCTCGGCGAAGCGGCGCGCGGCGACGTCCGCCATCGCCGCCGCGTAGGCGCGCATGCGGTCGCCGTGGAACGGCGGCGTCAGCAGCTTCCGCTCGTGTCGATGACGCTCGCCCGACAGCATGAGGATCGATTGCTCCCCCAGGAGGGGGGCGATCGCCTTTGTGGCATACGGAACCAACATGTCGGGCGGCGCCGTCATCACGTCCTGTACCGACGCGGGGCTGCCGGCCATCACGACGTCGCCGCTGCACATCGGGACGTTGAAGACATCGCCGTACGTGGCGGCGCACCGGAACAGGAACTCGGTTGGACGCGTGATGAACTTGTAGGTCGTCAGCAGTCGGCCCTGCGGGCCTCGGGGCAATTGGCTCATAGCGCACCTCGGCAGGAGCTCGATCCCGGTGGCGCGCGGCGCCTCGCCCGGATCGATGCGACGATGGACTCGGCGCGGCGCCGCGGCAGCGGCGTCGGGCGCCAACGTTGCGACGGATCGCGCCAGAGGCGGGCCGGGGGGACCCACCCGGCGTCGCTCGTCACCAGCGGGCGCGGGTGCGCCGG
Organism: Sorangium sp.; assembly: GCA_025924095.1. Lineage (GTDB taxonomy): Bacteria > Myxococcota_A > Polyangia > Polyangiales > Polyangiaceae > Sorangium. The sequence goes on along the minus strand of JAICEP010000389.1, from coordinate 5,807 downwards.
TACTCGCCCGGGGTGGTGCCCGTCCAGCGACGGAAGCTGCGGTAGAAGTGGCGCGGCTCGCCGTAGCCGAGCCGGAGGGCGATCTCCTGGAGCGCGAGGTCGCGCCGGCGGAGGAGATCGAGCGCCTTGCCACGGCGGGCCTCGTCGAGCTGCGCCGTGAACGACGTGCCGAGGTCCCTGAGGGCGCGCTGGAGCGAGCGCGTGCTCATGCCCAGCGAGCGCGCGATCCGCTCCTGATCCACGTCGCCGCGATCGAGGCGCTCGTCGATGCGGGCGCGCACGCGCGCGTCGAGCGGCGCGGTGGTGGCCGGCGCCGCGCGCGCGGCGAGGAGCTGCTCGGCCCGGCGCACGAGGTAACCGTGGACCGAGGGATCCGCGCCGACGAGGGGCGCGTCGAGCACGCGCGCGTCGTAGAGGAGGCCGGTCGTGGCCGCCTCGAAGCGGGCCGGGGCGCCGAGCGCCTCCTCGTAGAGCGGGGGCGGGTGCCGGCGGGGGTGGCGGAACGCGGCCTCGATCGGCGGCGCGGCGCCGTCGAGGTAGAGCGCGATGAAGCGCGCGAGCGTCGCGATCATCATCTCGATCGGCTCGGCCATCGCAACGACCCGCGGCTCGTGCTCGAGCCCGAGGTGGACGACCTCGCCGCGCTCCTCGACAAGGATGCGGAGGTGCGGGTCCATGAGCCGGCAGAAGCGGCCGTAGACGGCGACCCCCTCCCGCAGGGTCTCGCTGTGGCGGACGACGTGCCCGACGAGGCCCACGACCGACACCTGAGCCCAGTGCGCATAGCTCAGCCCGAGCGGCTCGCCGGGGAGGCGCTCGAGGAGGAGCTCCCACAGCGAGAGGAGCGACGCATACGGCACGAGTTCGTCGGGCGCGGCGAGCGTCTCCGGCGTGAAGCCGGCGGCGCGGAGGAGATCGCCGTGCGGGACGCCGCGCAACGACGCGAACGCGATGAGCGCGGCCGGCATGGATGCGAAGACGAGCTCGCCGTCGGACATGGCGTGCGCCGAGGATAGCGCACGCGCTCGACGGACTGCGCGACTCGCGTGAACGCGCGACCCGCGCGGTCGCCGCCAGCGCTCCGCCCCTCGGTGAGCGAGGATGGATAGGCTTCACCTTTCTCCGGTGCCGCTCGGACAGGGCGCCACCCGATCCGTGCCCCCGAAGAACTCGCCCGCGAGCAGCGACCACGCCCGCGCGTTCTCCGGCGGCCCGCACTTGAACGGCGCCTTCCCGAGCCGCTCGCCGCGGAGCGCCGCCCGCTGCTCGCGGTAGTACCGGATCGCGAGCTCGGCGGCGTACTCCCCCACGCCGTTGCCCGGCTGGAACGCGTAGTACGTACCGCCCTTCACGATCGTATCGTTGGGTGAGTACGCCGCGAGGCACGGGATCCTCGTCCCGCAGCGCGCGACGATCCCGTCATAGATCGGCGAGAGCGCCGCCTGGGACCATCCGCTGTGCGCGCTGTCGTTCAGGTGGAAGATCTCGTGGAAGAGCGTCTCCCGCACCGCGTCTGCGGAGCGATGGAGCGAGCCGGCGAGGTTGTACGCGACCGTCCAGCCCGAGGCGTAGGCGGAGGGCGTCCGTGCGCGCACGGATCGGAAGTACCGCAGCGCGAGGGCGCGGTGGCGGTAGCGCACGGGCGAGCTGGCCGCGGCCGCGAGATCCGCGAAGAACGCGTCGAAGTCGGCGAGCGCCGCGGCCGTCCACTCCAGGTGGCGGCGCTCCGCGCTCACCGGCAGCTCCGGGACGAGGTGGAGCGTGCCGCGGTAGCCGCCGTCCATCAGGTGTTCCCGCTCCAGCCCGGCGATGCTGCCCGTCTGCTCGAAGAGCGCGGTCGCGCTCGCGGCGGCCCGCCGATCCGCGTGATAGCGGAGCGCGAGCAGGCAGCGGACGCGCTCGTGCCCCGGCCGGGGGGCGGCGGCCGTCCCGGCGTCCCCGCGCCGGCAGGCGTCGATGCCGTCGTGGTGCGCGGCGGCGTCTTCCGGGAACAGGAGCGCCTCGGCGTCGTCGGCCGAGATGGAGGGCGCCGGCCGGGTCGCAGCCGGGGAGGGGACATCGCCCTTCGCGCCGCCTGCCGGCGCTGCCCCCGCGGACGCCGCGCTGGCAGGAGCAGGGCCGCCCGGGCCGGAGGACGCGCCGAGCGCCGCGGGCACCGGTAGGGCCGGAGGCGCCGCAGCCTTGCCAGCGGGGGCCGGGTTGCCCGGGCTGGAGGGCGCACACGCGGCCGCGAGCGCCGGGAGCGCGAGGAGCAACGTGGCGATGAGCGGCAACGCGGGGCAGGGGCGCATCCTGCCCAGGATGCCAAAATACGCCGCGTTGATCACCAACCGAAGGTGTGTCCGGAGTTGCTGCGGCGCCCTACGGCACCACCACCGTGTCGTTCGTCTGCAGCGGCAGATCCCCGCGGAGATCGCCTTTCTCGACGACCTCCTCGAACACGAACGGAATCCTGCGCTCGCCGAGCGCGTCGCGCCGGACGATCACCACGTCGTCAGGATCGGCGAAGCGCGTGAAGCCGCCGGCGAGGGCGAGCGCCTGGAGCACGGTGATCTGCGCCCTCGGCGTGAACTCGCCAGGACGCGACACCTCGCCCATCACGTAGACCCGGTAGCTGTGGAGCTCCGCTACCTCCACGCTGACGACCGGCTTCTCATGATAGAACTTGGCCATCTGGGTCGCGATCTCCTCGGCGATGCCCATGACGGTGCGCCCCGACACAAGGATATCGCCGACGAGCGGGATCGTGATGAACCCGTCTGGCCGCACCGTGACGCGGTGGCTCAGCGCCTCGTTCTTCCAGGCGCGCACCTCCAGCACGTCGCCGGGGCCGACCGCATAGGCGCTCGTCGCCCGGCGCTCCGCCTCGAAATCGACCCGCGGGGCGCTCGCGCCGCAGCCCGAGAGCGCCACGAGGACCATGAGCGCGGAGCAGAGCAGGGCAATCCGGACACAGCGGGAGCACATGCGGTTTCCAGCCTCCTTGATGTGACCGCGCACCAGCAAGCGCCGAGCCCGCGGCCGCGCGCCGCGCCTGGTCCTCGCGCGCGCACCGGCGCGCTTCCCGCGTGCCGGTCGAGCCCACGGTGCTAGATCCGTCGCGCGGAAGGGGGGAATGCGCGCCTCGCGCCTGCGCAGGGCGCCTCACCGCGGCCGTCACGAGGACGCCGCGCGGGCGGCCCGCGCGCGGCGCTCGCGGCGCGCCACACCATGGCAGCGTGGGTCGTGTGCGCGCTGTGCGCGCTCGTCATCATCAAGCCGCAGGAGTTCATCCCAGCGCTCTCGGGGATTCCGCTCGTTCACGCGGCATTCGGGCTCACCCTGCTCTGCGTCGCCCTCGACGTCGTGTGGCGGCGGCTGAGACCGACGCTCGCCCCTCAGGTCGTCTATGCGCTCGCGTTCCTCGCCTGGGCGGCCCTGACCACCGCGCTCAAGCGCCCGGCCGCGCTCGAGGAGCGCGGGCTGCAGCTCGCGACCGTCGCGGGCGTCTTCCTCGCCGTCTCGATCGCCGCGGCCTCGCCGCGCGGGCTGCGCGCGCTCGCGATCACGCTCGTCGGCTGCGCCGTCCTCACCACCGTCGTTGCGATCGTGCAGGCGTTCCGGCCCTACGGCTGCATGCTCGCCGCGCCCGACGACTGGGGAGGCAAGGGCGAGCTCGAGCCCGATGGACGCCCCTGCGAGACCAACCTCGACTGCCGCAGGGACCCGCCGGTGCCCGACGGCAACTACCGTTGCGAGCGCCCGGGGCCGCTCGGCACATCGACCATCGACGGCCGCGTCCGCTACCGCGGCTCGCTCGCCGATCCGAACGAGCTCTCCCTGATGGCCGGCATGTCGATCCCGCTCGTGATCGCGCTTGCGGAGCGGCGCGGCGGCCCGCGCCCGTCGCACCCGCCCGGCGGCGCTGGCCCGCGCGGGCCCGCGCCGCCCTCGCGCGGGCCCGCGCCGCCCTGCGGGGCGCGCCTTGCGCCTGCGCTGCCCCTCCTGCTCACCGATCGGCTGCTCTCGCGCGCGGCCGCGGCGTTGCGCGCGCTCCCCGTGGCGGCCGTCCTCGTGGCGATCGGCGTGATGGTCGTCATGTCGCGCTCGCGCGCCGGGATCATCGTGTACCTGGCGGTCCTCGGCCTCACGTTCATCCGGTGGAGCGGGACGCTGGGCGTCATCGCCGCCTGCTTCATCGGGCCGCCCATGCTCCTGCTCGGCGGCAGGAGCGGCGACGAGGCGAGCGAGAGCTCGGAGGAGCGCGTCGAGCTGCTCCGGGAGGCGTTCGAGATGATCCGGCGGACCCGGGGGATCGGCGTCGGCGCAGGGCAGTTCGGCGACGAGTCGTCGCTCGGCCTGACCGCCCACAACGCCTACCTGCTCGCCGCGTCCGAGACGGGCCTGCTCGGGATGTGCCTGTTCGCGCTCGTCCTTTACGCGTCGATCAAAGTACCGCTCTCGATCTGGTTGGGCGACGTCGAGGTCGGCCCCGCGGCGAGGCGGTTCGCGCCGGCGATCTTCGTGAGCCTGTGCGGCGCGCTGATAGGCATCTTCTTCCTGTCGTGGGCTTACAAGGACGTTCTCTACATGTCGTTCGGCGCCTCCGCTGCGCTGTACGGCGCGGCGCGGGCCGAGGACGGCCGCGTCTCAGTGCGCGTGTCCGCCAGGGAGGTCGCGCTCGTGTGCGGCGGGATGTTCGCGGTGCTCGTGCTGCTCAACGTCCTGCTCCGCTTCCTCGGGTGACCGCGTCCCGGGGTGGGCGGTTTGGCGGTGGACGAGCGCTGCCGGACGCTGGTAGCCTCCCGGGCCGGCGGATTGGACAGATCGGCCGAAGCCGGATCGACTGGACCGGACGAAACGGCCTCGTGCAGAGCGGTCCAAATCCTGGGCCTGGAATCGCTGATCGGCAGCTCACCGGTCGGTACCCGGAAAGAAGAGAAGCGAGATGGCCAAGATCACGGTCTGCGCGTTCGGTTGGGTCCCTCCCTTTGCCCGCGGGCTGGTGCGCGACCTCCGCGTGCGCTGGGCGCTGGCCGAAGCGGGCCTCGCCTACGAGGAGCGGCTGATCGGGCGTGAGGAGCAGGCGTCCGAGAGTTATCGTCGCCTTCAGCCCTTCGGGCAGGTGCCCGCTTACGAGGAGGACGGGCTCGTGATGTTCGAGTCCGGCGCCATCGTGTTGCATATCGCCGAGCGCTCCGAGGCGCTGATGCCGTCCGATCCTGGCGCCCGGGCGCGCACCATATCGTGGATGTTCGCGGCGCTGAACACGGTCGAGCCGCATGTCCAGAACCTCGCCGAGATCGACCTGTTCCATCCGAACGAGGAGTGGGCGAAGCTGCGCCGGCCGTCGGCGGTCGAGGCCGTCAAGGCGCGGCTGACGAAGCTGTCCGGCTGGCTGGGCGCGCGCGACTATCTCGAGGATCGCTTCACTGCGGCGGATTTGCTCATGACGACGGTGCTGCGCATCCTGCGTCATACGGAGCTCGTCGCGGAGATACCGGCCCTCGATGCGTACCGTCTGCGGTGCGAGGCGCGGCCGGCATTCGCGAAGGCGCTCGCCGAGCACATGGCGCCTTTCACCACGAACGGGTAGCACGACGCGTCACAGGACGAGAGCCGAAGCGGCTATCACAACCGCGTTGTTCCAGCGGCCGAGCGGCGTCGCCTCGGCCATGGATCGCGGTTGACATGGAGGAATGAATGAAGCTCTACGAGTTTGCCCCGACCCGATCGATCCGTGTGCGCTGGACGCTCCAGGAGCTGGGCGTGGACTTCGAAGCCATCCCGGTCAATCTCAGGGCCGGCGAGCACCGCGGCCCCGAGTT
>JAICEP010000388.1 GCA_025924095.1 Sorangium sp. | reverse complement strand
TCGGCCATCACCCGCATCACGAGATCGCGATCGGTGAGGATGCCAATGGCGCGCGCGCCCTGCGTGACGACGACGCAGCCCACGCGGAAGTCGCGCATCCTGCGCGCGACGTCGATTGCAGTCTCGGTCAGCTCTGCGCACACGGCGCCATGTTCAAATCGGCACAGGGACATGCCTGGACCTTGTGCACGAGGCGCGCCACGCCGGCCCCGCCCGGCTCCCTGCCCCCTGCGTCGCGCGCCCGCGTCCACGGCGCGCTGCAGGCCCTGGCTCCATGGCGGAGAGAGGCCGCGCCGCGGCCTGCCCGCCGGCCGCGGCGGGGTGACGGATCGCAGCGGTTGCACGGGGGCGCAAGCCGTTCGCCCGGGCGGGCGCTCGCCGGGGGCTCAGGCCGGGATCGGGGACGGGAGCGGACCGGGGGCCGCAGCGCTCGGCTGCGCGCGCGCGGCGCTGGAGGACACCGCCTCCACGCTGGAGCGCAGCTCGGCGCTCAGGGCGGAGTAGTCCACCGGCTTTGTGTGCACCACCGCCTCGGGGACGAGCCCTCGCCCGAGCCGCGCCACGAGCTCGGGGTAGCCGGTGAGCACGAAGAGCGGGAGATCCGGCCGGAGCGACCGCGCGAAGCGCGCCACCGCGATGCCGTCGGCGTGGGGCATGCGGAAGTCGGTCACCAGGATGTCGGGGACCGGCGTCCGCGCGAGCCGCGCGATCGCGAAGGCGCCGTCGGTGGCCAGCTCCACCCGGAAGCCGTCGTCCTCGAGCAGGCGCGCGAGCAGGCGAGCGGTGCGGATGTCGTCATCCACGAGGAGGATCAGCGGCTCTTCGATGATGCTGCGTGGTTCCACGCCGGGCGATCTACCAACTTGCGTGCCAGCGCCGGCGTGCGGCCCGCGCGCCGCGGACGGCGGGGAGCTCAGCCGGAGAGGCGGATCGGCAGCGTCACGCGAAACAGCGTCTTCCCCGGGCGGCTCTGGAAATCGATGGTCCCGTCGTGATCGGTGATGATGCGGTGTGCGATGGCCAGGCCGAGCCCGGTGCCGTCCGGCTTCGTCGAGTAGAACGGGTCGAAGATCGGCGCGTCCGGGCTCGCGACCCCGGGGCCGTCGTCCTCCACCTCGAGGAGCACGTGGCGCGGCTTCCGGCGCGCGCGGAGGGTGACGGTGCCGCCTCCGGCCGACCCCGCCGCCTCCATCGCGTTGCGGAGGAGGTTCAGCAGGACCTGCTCGATCCTGGCGGGATCGAGGTCGAGCACCATGTCGGTCGAGGGCAGATCGACCTTCACCTCGGCGTGCGCGCCGGCGCCGTCGCCGTCCGACGCCATGGCGACGCGCGCCGCCCGCTCGCAGAGCGAGACGACCGACGTCGGCTTCACGACCAGCGGCCTCGGCCGGGCGAAGTCCAGGAACTCGCTCACAAGCTCCGACAGGCGGCGGATCTCGTCGCGGACGACCTGGATGGCCTCCACGGTGTCCGGGTCGTTCATGCCGGCGCGCGCGAGCCCCCGCTCGAGGAAGGTCACGTGGAGCTGCGCGCCGTTGAGCGGATTGCGGATCTCGTGCGCGAGGCCGGCCGCGAGCGTCCCCACCGCGGCGAGCTTCTCGCTCTGACGCACGCGCGCGGCGAGCGCGTTCTCGTCGGTCGTGTCCTGGCCGATGGCGAACAGCACCACCTCGTCATCCGCCGCGGAGGGGGCGTACGCGAGCTGCCATCGCACGTCGCGGATCTTGCCGGCGCGCGTGCGGAGGCTGCTCTCCAGGAGATCGGCGCCGGCGCGGCGGCCCGCGGCGACGTCCTCCACGAGCGCGCCGTGATCCGCGCGGATCTCCTCGGGCAGGAGCATCTCGACGAACGGCATCCCGAGGATGTCCTCGCGTCCGAGCCCGGTGATCCGCTCGGCCTCGCGGTTGAAGAGCCGCACGACCGCGTGCGCGTCGAGGCCCACGACCAGGACGCGCGCGAGCTCGACCGCGCTCTTGTACCGGTGCTCCGTGCGCGCGAGCGTGCGGCCGACCTCCTCCCGGTCCAGGCGCTCGGCGCGCTGCGTGCGCGCGAGGAAGTCGTCCCGGTACGTCTCCAGCATGATGGCGAGCTCGAGATCGAGCACCTTGCTCACCGCGGATCGGACCGGGATCGCCTCCGCGCCGAGCGCGCCCTGGGCGATCTCGTAGAACGCGAGCCGGATGAGCGTCATCGCCGTGAACATGTACCGCTGGGGCAGGCCGACCCGGACGTGGATCCGCCCGATCTTCGCGGTCTCGTCGAAGTACGCGCCGTCGTAGGGCCCGGTGCAGATCCGCGTCATCCAGCGGACGAGCGATCGCTTGAGGCGCTCCACCTGCTCCTCGCCGGTGAAGACCTCGTGCGCGCCCTCGTGCTCGCGGATGCGATCGTAGAACTCGTCCGCGATGCGGGGGAAGTGCGGCGCCGCGTGCGCGCGAAAGGCGGCCAGCCAGCCTGCGTCCTCGTCCTCGAAGCGAACGTAGCGCTTGATCTCGTCGAAGAGCGTCTCGTGCGCGGGCACGGCGCGGGAGCCTATCATGAGCGCGCTTCCGCGGCGGCGGACCACGATCTCGCGCGCTCCAGGATCGCCTCGAGCGCCGCTTCATCCTCGCCGCCGCGCGCGACGATCTCCGGCGAGGGCGGCGCCTCGTAGTCGGGGCCTTCGCCGGGGAGCGCGTCGATCTCGCCGGCGCCGGCCGCCCGGTAGAGCCCTTTCGGATCGCGCTCGCGGCAGACCCCGGGAGGGACATCCATGTACACCTCGACGAGCCGCGGCGCGAGCGCGCGGGCGCGCTCCCGGTAGGCGCGGCGGTGCGCGGTCGCCGCCACGATCACGAGCGGCCCCTGTCGCGCGATCAGCGCCGCGAGCCGCGCGAGGGTCTCGTAGAAATCGTCGCGCTCTCGCGGCGCATACCCGGGCCGCGGGACGAGCGCGTCGCGCACCTCGTCGCCGTCGAGCAGGCAGCTCGCCCGGCCCTCGCCGAGGAGCTCGCGGTGCACCCGCGCGGCCAGGGTGGATTTGCCCGACGCCGGGAGCCCCGTGATCCAGACGACGCCGCCGCTCACGCGAAGAGCCTCTCGGCGTCGGCCGGATCGAAGCGCGGGGCGTCGAGGGCGCGCTCCACGAGGCCGAGCAGGGCGTCCCTCGCGCTCGCCGTGACCGCGGGGTACCAGCCGGGGTTGGCCAGCACGAGCGCGCGCCACGCGAGGAACGGCGCCGCCACGTCGAGCACGCCCGCGGAGCCGCTCCAGCCGAGGTAGACGTCCCAGAACCGCTGCCACAGCGCGCGAAAGCCGCCCTGCCATGCGCCGGGCGCGCCCAGCGCGAAGAAGACGTAGTTGATGGCGAGGCAGGTGACGTCGTCCGCGGGGTCGCCCTGGGACCCGCGGCTCGTGTCGAGCAGCGTGAGCTGCGACGCCTCGTTGAACACGATGTTGAACGGGTGGAAATCGCCGTGCGTGCGCGCGAGCCGCTGATCCCGGCCGCGGAGCTTCCAGCGCCATTCCACGCAGCGCCGCTCGATGGCCTGGAGCCGGGCGGGCGGCGCGCCGGGCACGTCGTCCGGATAGCCGTCGATGATACCGAAGATGCCCTCGCCGTGGCCCACGAGGTCGCGCACCGCGCGGCGGTAGCTGCCCGGCTGCGCGCCCTTCGCGCCGTGGAGCGCGACGAGGTAGTTGGCGAGCGCCTCGCAGCGCCTCCGATCCTCCGGGCGCGCGCGGCGTTCCTTCGCGATCCGCCGCAGGTCCGCGGCGTAGACGTCGCCCTCGGCGTACGTGGTCAGGACGTAGAACTCGCCCGCGTCCCGCAGGGACAGGAAGCGCCCGTCGCGGGTCAGCGAGCCGACGTCCACGACCTCCACGTGCGCCGGGATCGACCCGAAGGTGTCGAACGCGAGCAGCATCTCCGCCGCGCGATCCGACCGCCTGTCGTGTCCGAACGCGTTGGCGGTCGACGTGTGCAGGACCAGCCTCTGCGTCGAGCCGTCGGGCCTCACCACCGTGATCCGCCGGGGGACGCCGTAGCCGGCGGCCTTCTCGGTCAGGTCGTTGCCCGGGCCGCCGTCCGGTCCCAGGGTGGTGACGTCCTCGACCCGTGCGTCCGGCAACACCGCCTCCACGAGCTGGCGGACCTGGCGTGAGGGATCGGATTCAGGCAGGGTCTGCGGGGCGTTCATGGTCTCCTCGGGCGTGCGGGCGTCGTGGCCTGGGCGCGATCTGCGAGAGACTTGCGAGAGTCGGGCCACGTACCTGACGAGCCCGGTCGCGCTGCGCCGCGGTCACCGCCGGGCCCGGCGCCGACCGGGGTCCCCAGGGGCGGCCGCGCGTCGGCCCGGCCGCGGTGCGCTTGCAGAACCTGCGTCGCCGCGCGAGGCGTGCGCCGCGCCGCAGCGCTCGGGTGCAGCTCGGCGTACGGGCGAAGCTCCGGATTCGCGAGCGTGCATGACCACGAGGAGGAATCCGGACTTGCCGGACCCTCAGCGCGACGGGCGTGATTGTGTCCTGGGAGGGAGCGCGGTCGCCGCCGGCGAGCGCGGCGGCGGGGGCGCCTGCCGGGCGGCGCGGCCCGGCCTGAGGGCGACTACTTGCCCGTCGCGGGCCACTGGTCCTTGGGGAGGTCCTTGTAGACGTCCTCGACCTTGTGGAACCCGTCCGCGATCACCGTGGACGCGAGGTTGTCCTTGTCCACGGCGACCGGCGTGATGAGCACGCTCGGGACGTCCTTCTTCCCGTTGTTGACCGTCTGCGTCTTCTCGCCGACGGGCTCCTTCTTCGCCAGCTTGACGGCGAGCTCGGCGGCCTTCTCGGCGAGCGCCTTGAGCGGCTTGTAGACGGTCATGCTCTGGGTGCCGGCCGCGATGCGCTGGCAGGCGGCGAGCTCGGCGTCCTGCCCCGAGACGACGACCTTGCCGGCGAGCTTCTGCTCGCCGAGGGCCTGGACCGCCGCGCCCGCGAGCCCGTCGTTCGAGGCGACGACCGCCGTGACGTTGTTGTTGTTCTTGGTGAGGGCGTTCTCGGTGATCTTGAGCCCCTCGACCGGCTGCCAGTCCTTGGCCCACTGGTCCGCCACGACCTTGATGTCCCCCTTGTCGATGAGCGGCTTCAGGATGTTCATCTGCCCATCGCGGAAGAGCTTCGCGTTGTTGTCGGTGGGGGAGCCGCCGATGAGGACGTAGCTCCCCTTCGGCTGCTTCTTCACGAGGTAGTCGGCCTGGAGCTCGCCCACGCGGACGTTGTCGAAGGACACGTAGAGATCGAGGTCCGAGTCGAGGATCAGCCGGTCGTAGGCGATGACGGGCACGCCCTGCTTGTGCGCCGACTCGACGATGGTGGCCGACGTCTTGGCGTTGTGGGGCACGACCACGAGCACGTCGACGCCCTGCGTGAGCAGGTTCTCTGCCTGCGAGTTCTGCAGGGCGTCGTCGCTGTTCGCGGACTGGACGAGCACCTGCGCCCCGAGCTGCTCGGCCTTCGCCTTGAACAGGTCGCGGTCGCGCTGCCACCGCTCTTCCTTGAGGGTATCCATCGAGAAGCCGATGGTGATCTTCTTCTTCTCCGTACCCTTGGCGTCCGCGGTCTTTGCGGCTTTGTCCTCGGTCTTGGCCGCGCCCGGCTCGCCTTCGGAGGCCGGCTTCGAGCAGCCGGCCGAGAACGTGAGAGAGAGCAGCGCCATGAGAAAGGTGGAGCGACGAATCAAGGTGACCTCCGAGTCAGATGATGAGAAATGTGGGCTGTGTTGGGGCCGGAGCTACTCGATCGCACTGATGTTATCGGCGTAGCTCATGATGACGTTCAGCGTTTCCGTGTCGTTGTCGTACACCGAGTACCACCCCTGCAGCTCGTGGGGCGGATCGCCGATGTAGTCGTTTCCGAGGAGCCAGTACTCGTTGTCGTCGTCCGACGGCCTTCCGGTCCCGCCCCAGGCCCAGAAGTTGACGCCGGCGAGCTCTGCGTTGTTGACGACGGCGTCGAAGACGGACGAGTAGTACTCGTTCCTCTTGGCGACGGGCGACCCGACCGGCTCGGACTTGTCGTCCCGCGCGAGGCCGAACTCCTCGACGACGATTGGCTTGTTCAGCGCCTTGGCGTGCGCGATCTGCAGCTCGATGTACTCGTCGCTCTTGGTGATGGCCGACCGGAGCGACCTGTCGGCGGAGCTGTCGATCGGGAGCGACGGGTCGTACCACTCCCAGTTCTCCGGCCAGACGTGGAAGGTGAGGTAATCGATGCCGGGCACGTTGTGGAAGTCCCGGAAATCGCTGTTGGCGTAGTCGCCCCAGTTGTAGGAGAGGTCGCCCTCCGAGCCGATGGAGACGAGGTGGTTCGGGTCGATGTCCTTGATGAACTTCGCGTTCCTCTCGACCCAGAGCTTGAAGAGCGGGCCCCAGCCCTTGAAGGAGCGCGGCTCGTTCCCGAGCTGCCACGCCATGATCCCCGGGTGATCCTTGAGCTTCTCGATCACGACCTTGGCCCGGCTGAAGTAGAACTCCTGGGCCTTCTTGTTGCAAAAGAAGAGGCTGGAGAGGTCCATCTGGTCGGGCCAGGGGTTCGTGGCCGGGTCGAGGGTGCCCGAGTGCGGGATCGCCCACTCGTTGATGGCGACGGCCTGGCAGTCCTCGCCGGTGCCCTCCTCGAACCGGATCGAGCCGGCGAACGGCACGTGGTGGCCGGCCGCGAGCAGATCGGCGCCCGTCTCGGGGTGGGTCAGGCCGACCTGGTACGCGCCGAAGTCCTCTCCGCAGGAGGTGTCGGCCTCGTCGTGGGCCCACTTCATGTACTGGGGCATCCCGCCGGACCAGTGCCAGAAGTCGTTCAGGGTCATGACCGCCTTCATGCCGCGGCTGTGGATCTCGTCGAGCACCGTCGCCAGGTTGTCCGCGAACGTCTCGAGCTCCGGATCCGCGCACGGCTCGTTGGACGACGCGGGGTAGATCCGCTGCGGGCCGTACTGCGGGTCGTTCTGCTGCGCCTCGGGGATGTCGCCCTCGCTGAGCGCCATGAGCCGGAGGTTCATGACGCCATGGGCCTCGAGGATGTCGAGCTCGAGGCGCAGGCGCTCGAGGCTGATGTAAGGAGCTGACCAGAAATTCGTGCCCATGTACTTGTACGGTTTCCCGTCGAGCGTGAGCATACTCCCATCGGCGCGGACGTAGCACTTTTCGGGTTGCTCGGCGCAGTCGAGCGGCTCGCTGCCGCCGGTTCCGTCCCCGCCGCCGCCGGTGGCATCGCTGCCGCCGGACCCGCCGGACCCGCCGGTGCCGCCGCCGCCGGTGGCGTCGTTGCCGCCGGACCCGCCGGACCCGCCGGACCCGCCGGTGCCGCCGGAGGGCCCGGGGTCGGTCGTGTCGGAGGTGCACGCGGCGAGGGAGAGCAACCCCAAAGCGAGCAAGAAGGTCTTGTTCATGGTCGGTTCCTTATCTGGTACGAGGTTCGTTCCTCAAGAGTGGTTGGGCGCTGCCGCCCGGAGCCCACGGCCGGCGTGGGGTGACGTGCCGGGCTGTCGCGTCGCCGTCGTGGTGATCGTGTTGCCGTGGCCACAGCGAGCTCCCCGGTTGTCGCGCCGATGCAAATCTCCACGCAGGGTGTCACCCTCGCACCGGTGCGCGTCGTGGCAGACCACTTAAACGGTTCAGCGTCAACAGAGAAGAGCGTGTGCGGCAGCGCCGCTTTGGCTCGGGCGCGCGGTGCTCGGCGGGGTGGCAGAACCCCCGCAGGC
>JAICEP010000387.1 GCA_025924095.1 Sorangium sp. | reverse complement strand
GTCGATGAGCCCGAGCACGGCCTCGCGCGTCCTGCCGACGCGCTCCTCGCCCTTCACGCCGAAGACCACGCGGACGATCACGTCGAGCGCGATCGCCTGGGTCGCCGCGAGCATCGAGAAGGAGCGGCCCGGCCGCCACCGCGACGCCACGTCCAGGCTGATGTCCGCGATCGCGTCGCCATAACCCCGCATCGCGCCGGCGCTGAACGGCGGCCCGAGCAGCTTCCGATCGCGCCGGTGCCGGGCGCCCGTCGTCACGACCACCGAGGTCGTCCCGAAGACCGGCTCCGTCAGCTCGGCGCCCCAGACATCGAACGTGTCGGGGTCGGCCGTGTAGACCGCGCGGATGACCTCCGGGTCGCCCGTGAGGGTCAGCATCCCGTTCGGCGATTTCACGCGGAACGTCGGGCCATGCTCGGCGGCGTAGCGCTTGAAGATGGGCTCGGAGGAGATGAATCCAGAGCGGATGTAGTCCACGAGGTTGAACGACTTCGGCCCGGGCGGCAGAGATCCCATGTGGCTCCGTGGGTGGGACGAGGGTTGTCGTACGGGTCCCCGGGCCGGGGTCCAACGGGCGCCGGGGATCCGTACGACACGCGCGCCGGCGATCGGTTCCGGGAGATCGCCGGCGCGCGCTCAGGCCTGCGGCTCACACCGCCGCACGACCTCGACGACCGCCTCGTCGAGCGGGAGCTCGCGCTGCTGTCCGCCCTCGCGCTCCCGGAGCGCCACGGAGCGGCGCTCGGCCTCGCGCTTGCCGACCACCGCCACGAGGGGGATCGAGGCCGCGTGCGCGAGGGCGATCTTCCGCGACAGCGTATCGTCGCCCGCGTCGAGGATCGCGCGCACTCCCTTCTGCTGGAGGCGCTGGAGGACCTCCTCGGCGTAAGCCCGCTGCGCGCCTGTCACCGGCGCGACGACGACCTGCTCGGGCGATAGCCAGAGCGGCAGCGCGCCCCGGTAATGTTCGAGCAGGATGCCGAGGAAGCGCTCCACGCTGCCGAACAACGCGCGGTGGAGGATGGCGGGTCGCCGGCGCGCGCCCGACGCGTCGACATAGGTGATATCGAAGCGCTCCGGCAGCACGAGATCGAGCTGGATCGTCCCGCATTGCCAGCTCCGCCCGAGCCGGTCGCGCAGCACGAACTCGAGCTTGGGCCCGTAAAAGGCCCCTTCCCCGGGCTGCAACCGGTACTCGAGCCCCGCGCTCCTCGCCGCGGCGGACAGCGCCGCCTCCGCCTGGTCCCACACGGCGTCGCTCCCGTGGCGCTCGGCGGGGCGCGTCGAGAAGCCGACCGCCATGTCCTGGAAGCCGAAGCCGGCATAGAAGTCGCGGAGCGCGCTCGCGAAACGCACGACCTCGGCCTCGATCTGCTCCTCGACACAGAAGATGTGGCCGTCGTCCTGGGTGAACTGCCGCAGGCGGAAGAGGCCGTGCAGCGTGCCGCTCGGCTCGTCCCTGTGCACCATGCCGAGCTCGCCGATCCGCAGCGGCAGATCCCGGTATGACGGCGCCATGCGCGCCACGATCTGCATGTGACCCGGGCAGTTCACGGGCTTGATGGCGGCGGCGTGATCCTCCTCGGACAGCCGGAACATGTTGGAAGAGAAGTTGTCCCAGTGGCCGCTGGTCTTCCAGATCGCCTGCCGCAGGATCAGCGGGGTGCGGACCTCTCGATAGCTGTCACGCATCATCTGGCGCCGGACCGCCTCCTCCAGGAGGCGATAGAGCGTGAAGCCGCGCGCGTGCCAGAACACCATGCCGGGCGCCTCCTCCTGCAGGTGGAACAGGTCGAGGCGCTGGCCTAGATAGCGATGATCGTCTTCGTCGAGCATGTCAGTCTCCGTCGGCGGTGGCCGGCCAGACGGAGCGCTGCAAAGCGACGTGCCCCGTCCGGATCCCGGCGGGGCTTGGTTTCTCGTGTGATCGTCAGCTCACCGCATGCACACGAGACCCAGCCCGCCGGTGCGGGTCGTGGTCGTCGTGGTCGCGGTGAGATGGTGGCTCACGAGGAGAGTCGTATCGCGGCGAGCTGAGCTCGTCAAGCGGAACGCCCGCGCGCCCCCCAGCGCGAGGTCAGCGCGAGGGCGCCGGCGCATCCCGCGCGGCCTCGGGGCCGGCCGGCCGGCCGGCGAGGGCGCGGGACAGGAGCACCGCCCCGGTGAAGAGGTAACCCGAGCAGGACCGGAAGACATCGTAGGAGCGGCCGATCAGCGGGGCGTTCCGGAGGAGGTCCCCGATATGCCAGCTCTCCTCGTGGCGCGTGACCTTGAAGCTCTCGCCTCCATCGATCATGTCGAACTCGTAGGTCAGGATCATCCGCACGGCGTACGCGCAGCGCGGGAACAGCCTCAGGTAGAGGGTGCTGTCCACGAGGGCGCGGCCCGCGTCGCGCCGCTCGCAGAGCCGGACGCTCAGCTGGGAGATGTCGAGGTCGAAACGGGCGCCGCCTCGAGCTCCGCAGAGGTCGACCTGGTACGTCTCGACGCCGCGGACGCGCCGCCACGGATTGACGAACTCGATGCCAGGGGCGAGGTAGGGATAGACCTCCTTCTCCAGCGTCGCGAGCGGAACGCTCGTGTCGTACATCAGGAGCGAAAGGCGCCTGAAGCGGTCCTCGAGGTCGGCGAGCCCGAGGCGCGGCATCGTGGGAATCGTGAACGGGATGCAGTTCCCTTTTGTCGCCATGTCGTGACTCTCCATCTCGGTGCGTTCCCCGCCGGGTGTGAAGCGACGGCTCGGACGGGGAAGATGAAGGCCAAGACGCAATGGACGGGCCGAGGCGGCGCGCGCTCCCGGCGTGGGCTCGGCGGCGCCTCGCTCCGCCTCACGCGCCGCGTGTGGTCCGCCGCGCAGGGCGCTCGAAAGGCCCTGATCTCCACGCGGTTCAGGGCGAGAATCGGCGCGCTCGCCGCGGATTGGCCTGGTCCCGGGGGCGCACGCCGCTATCTTCCCGCGCCGTTCGGCTCGCCGAGGCGCGCGGCGCTTCGCGTCGTCTGCCGCCGTCGGCTCACGAGGGAGAGGGAGTGTCACGGGTGCTGAAGCGCGCAGCGAAGGCCGCCGGGAGTTTCACGGAACCGCGCAGGGGGGCGGCGCGGCAGCTCGCCGCCGTCGCGGCGCTCGCCCTCGCCTCGGCGGCGTGCGCCGCGCAGGGAGCTCCGGCGCGCGCCGGCGGAGGCGCGGCCCGAGGCGCGGGCGCGCGCGCAGCTCCCGGCCCAGACGCGGCCCCCCGCGCGAGCGCGGCGGCGGAGCCGCTCTTCCGCGACGCGGAATCGCTGGCGAGCCGCCGCCGCGTGATCGGCGTGCAGCTCTTCGTGCTCGATGAAGCCGCGGAGGCCGGCGCCGCGGGCGAGCGCGCCGAGACGCGGCGGGCGGCGCTCGAGGCAGAGGCGGCGCGGGTGCTGGCGAGGACCGCGGCGGCCTACGCCGCGCTCGTCGACGCGCCGGCGCTGCGCGCGGCGAAGCAGCGGCCCCCGGCGCTCCTCGGGCTCGCGCTGGCGCTCCAGGACAGCGGGGACCTGCGCGGCGCCGAGGCGCGGCTGCGCCAGCTCGCCCTCGAGCACCCGGCGTCGCGCGAGGCGCCCGAGGCCCACCTCGCGCTGGCCAACCTGGCGTTCGCGGCGGGGCGCCTCGACGAGGCCGTGAGCGCCTGCGACGGCGCGCTCGGCGGCGCCGCGGGCGCGGCGCTGCGAAAGCGCGCGCTCTACGTGAAGTCGTGGAGCCTGCGGGGGCTCGGCGGCAGAGACGCCGTCGAGGAGGCCCTGGAGGCGCTGCGCGCGATCGTGCGGCTCGGCCCCGCGCCCGCGGGCTCGCTCGAGGCGACGATCGACGAGGCCGCGGAGCGAGAGCTCGTCGAGCTCTACGCGGCGCACGGCGACCTCGCCCGCGCCCGCGCGTTCTTCGCCGGCGCGGGCGAGCGCGCGGGCCCGCGCCTGCTCGGCGAGGTGGAGGCGCGCGCCGCGCAGCGGAGGCGCCCCGAGCCGCTCGACCGGCCGGCGCTGTGAGCGGCGACCGGGAGCGTCACCCGCCGCCGGTGTCGACCCGGAAACGCGGCGCCTCGATGCGCTCCCCCCGGCACGCCGGGCAGCGGCTCGGCTTCGCGAGCGAGCGCCGCTCGTCGAACGCGTAGCCGCACCGCAGGCAGTGCGCCGGCGTCACCGAGAGCCGCTCGCCGCGCGCGCGCAGCGAGCGCGCGAGGTGCTCGAGGTGCGGCGTCACGTCGCGCTCGCGCAGCCCGAGTCGGGTGGAGAGCTCCCATGCGGTCGCGGCGCCCCTGCGGAGCTCCTCCAGGAGTGTGTGCCGCACCGTCTCCGACCGGGGCGCTGGGCTCGGCGGTGCCTTCGGCTCGCTCATAGAATTCCGGATCGTGACACCCCGGCCGCATCAGTCCACAGCCGACCCTCCTCCACAGCCGACCCTCCCTCACGTGCGCTCCGCGAGCGCGATCCTGCGCCGGTCGGCGCCGCGCGTTGACACGGCGCGGCCGGGACAGACGGGCGCCGGCGCGCGACGGCGGCGGGGCAGCGCGACGCGGCAGAGCCCGCGCGGCCATTGCGCAGACCACGGCGTGCATGGAGAATGCCGCTCCGGAGAACCGCAGCAGATGAGCCCGTGCCCGTCCGAAGACGCCCTGGCCGCCTGGCTCGAGGGCAACCTCCCGCGCGAGGCCGCGGAGGAGGTCCGCGGGCACGTGGACGGCTGCGCCGACTGCCGCGCCCTGATCTCGGTGCCCCCGAGCGAGAGCGACGTCGGCGCGCCGCTCCTCCTCCCCACCACGCAGCGGTGCTCCGACAAGGAAGAGCCACCGCCGTCGTCCTCGGAGCCGTGGGCGCCGCCCTCCGCCTTCGGCGACTACCGCGTGATCAGGCCGCTCGGCCGCGGGGGCATGGGGCAGGTGTACCTCGCCCACGACGACGTCCTCGACCGGCCCGTCGCGCTCAAGTTCGTCGCCGCGGACAACCCCGATCCGAGGACCATCGAGCGGCTGCGCGTCGAGGCCCGCGCGATCGCGCGCCTCCAGCACCCCAACGTCGTCGCCGTCTTCCGGATCGGCGAGGTGCGCGGGCGGCCGTACATCGCCTACGAGTTCGTCGAGGGCGAGCCGCTCGAGCTGCTCTCGAAGCCGGTCCCGTGGCCGGCCGCGCTGCGCATCGCGCTCGGCCTCGCGCGCGGGCTCGCCGCGGCGCACCGCCGGGGCGTCCTGCACCGCGACATCAAGCCGGCGAACGTGATGCTCGACGCGAGCGGCGAGGTGAAGCTGCTCGACTTCGGGCTCGCCAAGCTCGTCGACCAGCCCGCCGAAGGCGGCCTCGGCGCGGGCCGGCTCCCCGGGCCGAGGGTCCCCGCCGCGCCCGCGCGCTGGGCGCCCGCGGACGCATCGGCGGTGACGACCGCCATCCCCGTGGAGGCCCGCGCGTTCGGCGCGCTGGAGACCGCCGGCCTGACCGACGGCGGCATGATGATGGGCACGCCGCTCTACCTCGCGCCGGAGCTCTGGACCGGGACCGCCGGCACGCTCCACTCCGACGTCTACGCGCTCGGGCTGGTCCTCTACGAGCTGTGCGTGGGCCGGCTGCCCCACGCGGGGCTCGACGTGCACGCCATCGCCAGCTGGGTGACGGCGCGGGCGCTCCCGCCGCTGCGCTCGCTCTGCCCCGAGATCCCGGAGATGCTCGCGGCGATCATCGATCGCTGCGTCCTGCGCGATCCCGATGCGCGCTTCGCGTCGGCCGAGGAGGTGCAGGCCGCGCTCGAGGAGACCGAGGCGCTCTGCCGGGCGTTCCACATCGTGCGCTCCGGGCCTGCGAGCGCGGGGGCGCGGGAGACGGACGCGGACGTCGTGAGCGCCTCCTTCGCGCGCCTCGCGCCGCGCGCCGAGGAGCTCGTGACGCGCTTCTACGAGCGGCTCTTCGCCCGCGAGCCGGCGCTCCGGGCGCTGTTCCCGCCGGACATGCGCGAGCAGCGGCTCAAGCTCGCCGCGGCGCTGCAGCTCGTGATTGACAACCTGCGCGCGCCGGACAAGCTGGTCGAGATGCTCGAGGCGCTCGGCCGCCGCCACGCGTCCTACGCCGCGCTGCCCGAGCACTTCGACGCCGTGGGCCGGGCGCTGCTCGAGGCGCTCGAGGAGCTGGAGGGCGACGCGTGGGCGCCCGCCACCGCGCGGGCGTGGGCGGGCGCGTACGCGCAGCTCGCCGAGGCGATGCGGCGCGGGCTCGAGGCCGCGCGGGAGGCGGCCGTCTCCTCGACGCGGGCGCCGGCGCAGCTGCGCGCGGCGGAGACCCGGTTCGCCACGAGCGCGGACGCGAGCCTGGCCTACAGGGCCGTGGGCGACGGGCCGCTCGATCTTGTGCTCGTCCAGGGGTGGGTGACGCACGTGGAGGCCGCGTGGGAGGACGCGCGCATGTCCCGGTTCTTCGCCGAGCTCGGCGCGGGGGCGCGGCTCATCGTGCTCGATCAGCGCGGCACCGGCATGAGCGAGCGCGAGGGCGCCGGCGCGCCTGCCGAGCAGCAGGCGGAGGATCTGCTCGCCGTGCTGGACGCGGCCGGCGTGGAGCGGGCGGCGCTCCTCGGCGTCGGCGGCGGCTTCGCGCCGTGCGCGCTGCTCGCTGCGGCGCACCCGGCGCGGGCGCGCGCGCTTGTCGCGCTCGGGAGCGCGGCGCAGATGGCGGCCTGGCCCGGGTGCCTCTTCGGCCTCGCCGGCGACGGCGTCGAGGAGGCCGAGCGCGCGCTGCGGAGCGGCTGGGGCGAGCCGCTCTTCCTCGATCGACTCGCCCCCTCGGCCGCGCAGGACGGCGCGTTCCGGCGCTCCTGGGCCGCGTACCTGCGCCACGGCGCGAGCCCGACCGGGGCGGCGCGCATGCTCCGGGCCCACGCGGCGGCCGACATCCGGTCCGCGCTGGGCCAGGTGAGCGCCCCGTCGCTGGTGCTGCACCGGGCCGGCGATCGGGCCGTCCCCGCGGCGGCCGGGCGCGATCTCGCCGGCCGCCTCCGCGGCGCGCGCTATGTCGAGCTGCCGGGCGACGATCACCTGCCCTTCGTGGGCGCGTCGCGGCCGCTGCTCGCCGAGCTGCGGGCCTTCCTCGGCGCGGAGGCCGCCGGGGGCAGCCCCGTCTCGAGCCTCGTGCCCGCCGCGGCGCTCGACACGGCCGACGCGGCCTCCGGCGGTTGACGCGCTGTCCCGAGCACGTCGTGAGTCGCTGGACGGCCGCCGGCGCCGCGACGGCGCTCGCGCGCGCGCCGCGGAGCTCGTGTGGGGGATACGCCGCTCGCGCGAAGCGCCACCGGGCCGGCGTTCGCGCTCGCTCAACGCGTGTTCGAGCGCATTGAGCGCCTCGCGGAGCGCTCGTGTTCAGCGCGCGGCGCCGCTCTCTCCGGTTTTGCCCGACACCACTTGAGAGATCTCCTTAGTTAACTATCTTGTTGTTCAAAGAGGGTATCCGCCTTGCCGCTGCAGGTATCGCCCGCTAGCTTGAATAGATGTTCCTGTGGACACGCGCGTTGACCTGTGGCTGCGCCGTGATCGGCGCGCTCGCGAGCGCTTGCTCCGGGACGGAGCCGAGCGCCGCCGCAGCGTCGGGCGCGGCGGGCGACGGTGGGGAAGACGGCGGCGACGGCGCCGAGAGCGCGGGCGGCGGCGGCGCCGAGAGCGCGGGCGGCGGCGGCACCGAGAGCGCGGGCGCGGGCGGCACCGAGAGCGCGGGCGCGGGCGGCACCGAGAGCGCG
>JAICEP010000386.1 GCA_025924095.1 Sorangium sp. | reverse complement strand
CTCCTCGTAGAGCTCGCCGGAGAGACAGACCGCCGGCGCCGCGCCATCCCGCGCCACCTGGATGGCCGTGGCGATCGTCTTCACGGGGGCCGTGCGCGTTCCGCTGTTGGCGTCCTCCCCGATGGCTGCCGAGACGTAGACGCACTGCTCCACAAGCCCGTCGCCGCCGTCGCAGTTGTCGTCGACGAAATCGCCGTCGATCGGATCCTCGCCCGCCTCGCCCGCCGAGGTCGGCGTACACGGGTATTCACAGCCGCACACGCCGGTGAGCGGGTTGCCGTCCACGTCGTGCGTGCCCGGGAGGCACCCCATCGCGCAACGATCGGTGACCTCGCCCCCACCGCCCCCCTCGCCGCTGCCCCCCTCCCCACCCGCGCCGCCTTCGCTCCCGCCAGCGCTGCTCGTGCCGCTCGTGACAGCCGCGCTGCTGCTCGATGACGTCGTTGTGGCGCCGCTCGCGGAAGGCGCTCCGCCCGCTCCAGAGCCGCCGCCGGTGCCGGAGACCGGCCCGATGGGACCGTCGATCGAGCTGCTCTCGGCGCAGCCGAGCGCGGAGAGCATCGCAAGCACAGAAGCCGTTCCGAGGAGGGTGCGAACGCGCATACTTAATTCTGCACCTTCGCGCGCTTTTCGGAAAGACTTTGTCACGCTGACGGTAATTACCAACGAGCCCATCAACCGATGGTGCCGTGCCGTACACACCGATAGCGCCGTGCCGTACACACCGATAGCGCTGCGCCGGCGAGCCAGCTCACGATCCCGCGATTCGCCCCTCGCACGTGCCACCGAGTCCGGTAGTCTGAGTCTGCGCTCCTGCCGGGGCTCCCTGCCGTCCCTGCCGTCCCTGCCGTCCCTGCCGTCCGCCAGCACTCCATGCGCCTCGAACCGCTCCACCGCCTCTCGCTCACCTCCCTGCTCGGGCTCGCTGCCGCCGCCGGGCTCCATGGCGCCTGCGCCCCGGACTCGGGGATCGGCTCCGTATCGTCCTCGTCGGAAGGGGCCGACTCGGGCGGAAACGTCGAACCGGATGGAGGGCTGTTGGGCGACGCGCCCATCGATACCCGCCCCGACCCGGACGCCGCCTGCGGGCTCGTCACCGAGGAGGCGATCGCCGTCCCGCTCAATCTCTACATCATGATGGACAAATCATCCTCGATGGTGGGAGACAAGTGGGATAGCGCGAAGGTCGGCCTGACGGCGTTCGTCAACAGCGCGAGGTTCGCCGGCGTGCACGTGGCGCTGCGCTTCTTCCCGCGCGCCGCGGACGCCGTGCCGGCGTGCGATCAGAACGCCTACAAGACGCCGCTCGTCCCGTTCGGTCCGCTCCCCGACAACGCGGGCGCGATCGTCGAGGCCATCGAGGGCGAAGAGCCGGACGGTCTGAGCACGCCCATCTATCCGGCGCTGGGCGGCGCGCTGCTCCAGGGCATCGAGATGGCGAAGAACAACCCCGGCGAGGCCTCCGCTGTGCTGCTCGTCACCGACGGGAAGCCACAGGGGCCCGCGGCCCAGTGCGGCAGCGCCGACCCGGAGGACCCGGCCGCCATCGCGGCTCTCGCGACGGCGGGCGAGCGCTACCGCCCCCCGGTGCGCACCTTCGTGATCGGGCTCCCGGGCGTCGACCAGAGCCTCGCCAACCAGATCGCGGCCGCAGGAGGCACCGACGCCGCGGTCCTCGTCGCGGCGACAAACATCGCCGTCGAGTTCCAGAACGCGCTCGCGAAGGTGACGGGTCAGGCGCTCCCGTGCGAGTACAAGGTCCCTTCCGAGGTGGCCGGCGGGCAGATCGCGTTCAACGACGTCAACGTCCTGTTCGGGCTCGACGGCGCGCCGCAGGAGATCCTGCCGCAGCGCCCCGGCTGCGACGGTCCAGGCTGGCGCTACGACAACCCGAGCTCGCCCACGGCGCTCGTGCTGTGCCCCGACACCTGCGACGCCGCGAGGAACGCGTCCGCTGCGAAGATCCAGATCCTCCTCGGCTGCGAGACCGTGATCCGCTGAGCGCGCACCCCATCATCGGCTGAGCTCGCTGCGCGCATCATGGGCCGAGCCGGCTGCACGCACGATCGGCTGAGCCTGCGGCAACCAACCGCAAGAATCGCGCAGGGCAGAGCGCGACCAGGGCAAAGCGCGACCAGGGCAGAGCGCGACGCGCGCTTGTTGTGGAGATGACATCGGGAGCTACCGAACGGGGTTCGGGCGTGAAGACGCAGAGCGTCATGGACGAGGGGCGCCGTGGATCGAGGTGGATGGGGCGCGCGGGAAGCGCGCGCGGGAAGGTGAAGGCCGCGGGCGCGCGGGGGCGTGAAAGCCGCCGGAATGTGGGGCGCCAGGGGCGCAGGGCGGGCTCGCGGCGCGGCAGGCGCGTCGTTGCAATCCTGCACTGCGCTTTGTGGACTCCCGGCCCCCAGCGCCGTAAGAGGACGGGACCATGACGACGGAGTCCCCCCTCGCCGCCGGCTCGCCGCGGCACGCCGCCCCCGCTGCGCTCCACCCCGCTCTGGTGCTGAGCGCGTACCTCGAGCCGCTCGTGCGCGGCCGGCGGGTCGCGGTCCTGGGGGACGCCACCATCGGCCTCGCCGATCGGCTGCTCCAGCGCGGAGCCCGCCTCGTCCACGCCTACGATCCGGACGCCGCGCGCGTCGCGGAGAAGCTCGCGCGATCGGCGAGCTCCCGGCAGCCGCACCCGAGCTTCGCCGTGTTCGACGGCGACCTCGGCGTGCGCGACGGCGCCTTCGACACCCTCGTCATCCCCGACCTCTCGATCTTCAGCGACCCGGCCGAGATCCTCCGGCGCGCCCGACGCCTCACCGCCGCGAGCGGCGCCGCCATCATCGCGTCGCCGAACCCGGACGTCGCCCGGGGGCTGCTCCCGGCGGGCGCGCGGCGCGGCGCGGCGCCCGGCTACTACGCGCTCTACGACCTCGTGGCGCTCCAGTTCAAGCAGGTGCGGATGGTCGGCCAGGCGCCGTTCGTCGGCTACACGGTCGCGGAGTTCGCGCCGAAGGGCGAGCCCGAGGTCAGCGTCGATACGTCGATCCTCGACGGCTCCGAGGAGCCGGAGTGGTTCATCGCCGTGGCCGGCGAGCGCCTGCCGCGGCTCGACGCGTTCGCCGTGATCGAGCTGCCGTTCGCCGGCTTTCCGGTCGCGACGGCCGGCCCGTCGGTCGAGGCGCTCACCGAGGCCGAGGGCCGCGCAGAGCGGCTCGGGGGCGAGCTCGCGGAGCTGCGCACCCGGCACCAGCGCGATCGCAACGACGCCGGGACCCGCGCCGAGAGCGCGGTCGCCACGGCCGCGCGCCTCGCCGAGGCGGAGGCCGAGCTCGAGGCGCGGGGAGCGCGCCTGCGGGAGGTCGAGGCCAGGGCGGGCGACACCCACGTCCGGGCCGAGCGCCTGGCGCACCAGATCCGCGACATGGAGGAGGAGCTCCGCAGCCAGCGCGACCGCGCGACCCGGCTCTCCAAGCAGCTCGACGACGAGAAGCGGGTGCGGACCAAGGTCGAGCTCGAGCTCGGCATGATCCGCAACAAGCCCGAGATCGCCGGCGCCCGCGACCGCCTCGACGCAGCGATGGCCGAGCTCGACGCCGCGCGCGTCAGGATCGCCGAGCTCGAGGCGAGGCCCGCCGTCGCGGCGCCGAACCCGGCGCTCGCCGCGCGCGTGGAGGAGCTCGAGGCGGCCGCCGCAGGGGCGCGGCGGGAGCTCTCGAAGATCACGGCGGAGCGGGACACCGCGCGCAGGCGCGCGCAGGAGAGCGAGCGCGCGCTGGAGGAGGCGCGGCGCGCGGCCGCGAAGCACGAGGAGCACGAGGGCGCCCGCGCCGAGCTCGCGCGCGAGCGCGATCGGCTGAAGGAGCGCGCGGACCGGCTCGAGCGGGACAACCGCGCGCTGGAGGAGCAGCGGAGCGCCCTCGACGCGCGCCGGCAGCTGCTCGAGGCGCGGATCGTCGAGCTCGAGCAGAGCGTCGTCGTCCTGGAGCAGCGGGCGGCCGAGCTGGAGAAGCGCGACGCGGGCGAGGCGGCGGCCGCCGAGATCGCGAGCCTGGAGGCGGCGCTCCGCGACCGGGGCCACGTCATCGCGTCGCTCAAGGCGCAGCTGCGCGAGAGCGAGCGCGTGGGCAAGGAGCTCGTCGACGAGCTCGGGACGGTCTTCATGTCGACCACGGCCGAGCGAGGCGGTCCGGGCGAAGCTGCGGGCGGCGAGCCGGGCGGGACGCTCCCGGGGCCCGGCGGGCCGGGCGACGCCGTGGAGGCGCTGCGGCAGCAGCTCGACGCGCTGGCGCGGAGCGCCGCCGCGAGCGAGGCCGACGTGCACGCCGCGAGCTGGAAGATCGCGCAGCTCGAGCGCGAGCTGGCCGAGGCGCGCAGCACCGCCGGCTCACCCCCGGCGCTCCACGAGGAGCTCGAGCAGGCGCTCATCGCCGCGCAGGCGGAGATCGCGGCGCTGCGCCGGGCGGCCGAGCAGGAGGATGTGGGGGCGGCGCGCGAGGCTGCGGGCGCGGCGGGCGAGGACCTGGGCGCGGCACGCGAGGCTGCGGGCGCGGCGGGCGAGGCGGCGGGCGCGGCGCGCCAGGATGTCGGCGTGGTGCGCGAGGGCGCGGGCGCGGCTCGCGAGGATCTCGGGGTGCCGCCCGAGGTGATCGAGCAGGCGGTGCTCCTCCAGCAGGTCGCCAGCGCCGTCGAAGCCGGCGTGTGAGCCCCGCGGCCTGGATCGGGGCGGACCTGTGCGCGCGCAGTCGCTCGCGCTAAGGACCGAGCCGATGCGCGCACCTCGCCCCCTCTCGACGCTCCTCCGGCTCGCCGGCGCCGCCACCCTGGCCCTCGCGCTCGGCGCCTGCAGCGCGGTCACCGCGCCCCGCGCGCCGGACCCCATCGCCTCGCTCCGCGACGCCGGCGCGCACTCGACCGACGGCGAGGTCGTCGGCCGCTGGCTGCTCGGGGAGCTCCTCGTCCCAGGCGGCACGCCCGCGGGGGTCAAGGCGGCGCGCAAGCGCCTCGACGGGATCGGCGCGAAGACCCTGCTCGCGTCGCTGGGGCGCGCGATCGACGACGAGGCGCACGGCCGCAACGCGCGCGCAGCGACGGCCTACCTCGAGGCGCTGGACGCGGCGCGGGTGAGCGCGCACCCGGACGCCCCCCTTGTGGGCTGGGTCGCCGCGAACCACCTCCTCGGGCTGCGCTCCAGCGTCGTGGGCCTCTGGAAGAAGTCCCGCCAGGTCGTCCTGCGCGCCATCGACCATCCCGGCAACCTCGGCTGGCGCGCGCGGGGCGAGCTCGTCGAGTGGTGGAGCCTCGAGGGGCTGCCCGACGAGGCGGCCGCCGCGGCGCGCCCGGGCAACGCCGGCGGCGCCGGGGCCGCGCCGGCCGTGCCGCTCATCGACCTCGCGGCGCGCCGGTACGGGTGCATCGAGGACGCCCGCTTCGCCGGCCCGTTCGGCCACCTGGCCGAGAGCGACCACCGCGTGCGCTACGAGGCGGAGCGCGCCGGCCCCTGGCCGCCCGTGTTCCCGCGCGACCCCCGCCGCGCCGACCCGCCGCGCGTGCTCGGCGCCGAGCGCCGCGGCTGCCAGCTCTCCGCGGTCACGCCGGACGCGCGCGGCGAGGGCAGCGCCAGGGGAGGCATCTTCTACGTCGAGACCTTCGTCGACCTGCCCGCCGAGCGCGAGCTGATCGTCGCGGTCCAGGGCGCCCTCGCCATCCTCGTGGACGACGTCGAGGTCCTGACGCGCGACACGAAGCAGTGGGGCATCTGGCCCCGGTTCGGCGCGCGCCTGCGCCTCGGCCCCGGCCGGCACCGCATCCTCGCCCGCGTCGCGGGCGGCGACACCTCCATCCGGCTGCTCGCGCCGGACGGCACGCCCCTCGGCGTGGCCACGTCCGCCGACCCGACGCCCCCCACCTCGCTCTTCCCGCCCGAGGTCCTCCCCGATCCCAACCCCATCGAGCCGTTCCTCACCGCGCTCGGGGTGCCGCCGCAGCCCGCGCCGAAGGTGGCGCGCGCGCTCGGCCTGCGCGGCGCGCCGCGCCCCGAGCGCGACGTGGAGGACCCGATCTCCCGGTACCTCGCCGCGACCATCGCGCACCTCGAGGGCCAGGACGACGTGGGCGCGGTGCTGATCGAGCCGCTCGTGGCCGACCCGGCGCGCGCCACCGGTCCCGCGCTCGCGGCGCAGGCCGTCTTCCTCGAGAAGGACCCGATCTTCCCGCCGTCCGACGGGCGCGACCTCGTGAAGGACGTGCGCGCCCGCGCCGCGGCGAAGGACCCGGAGCTCTGGTATCCCCGCTTCTGGCTCGCGCTCGAGGAGGCCGACAAGGCCGGCCTAGCCGAGGTGACCCGCACCATCGAGGCCCTCGCCGACCGATTTCGTGAGGTGCCCGATCTCCTGAAGACGCTCGCCGCGATGTACGCGCGGCTCGGCTGGCGCGTCGAGCAGGTCCGCACCGTGAAGGAGGCCGCCGCGCGCTTCCCGGACGACGTCGAGGTGCTGGGCGCGCTCCTCCGCATCCACGACGCCGACGGGCACGTCGCGCAGGCGGACGCGCTCGCCGCGCGCATCCGGGGGCTCGACCCCGACGCGGAGATCGAGCTGGAGCGGGCGATCGATCGGCGCGACTACGCGGCGGCGATCAAGGAGCTCGAGCGCCTCGGCTCCGCCCGCCGGGACCGCAAGGACATCGCGCTGCGCATCGTCGACCTCCTGACCCGCGCCGGCAAGCGCGCCGAGTCGTTCGAGCAGCTCGAGCGCGCGCTCGCGAAGTCGCCGGACGACGCGGACGCGCGCCTCTCGCTCGCCGACGCGCGCTTCGCCCGCGGAGAGCGCGGCGCGCTCCAGAAGGCGCTCATCGAGGCGATCCGCACCGGCGCCGACACCTCGGGCCTGCGCGACGCGATCGAGCTGCTCGACGGCACGACGGAGCTCAGCCCCTACCGGCTCGACTCGAAGAAGGTGATCGCCGAGCACGAGGCCTCGGGCGAGGTCATGCCCGGCACCGCGGCGCGCGTGCTCGACTACGCGGCCATGTGGGTCCACGAGGACGGCTCGGCGCGGATGCTCCAGCACGAGATCATCCGGATCCAGTCGCGCGAGGCGATCCAGGAGCACGCCGAGCAGCGCGTGCCCGACGGGCTCGTGCTCAAGCTCCGCACGGTCAAGCGCGACGGGTCGATCCACGAGCCGGAGTTCATCGAGGACAAGCCGACCGTGACGATGCCGCACCTCGAGGTGGGCGACTACATCGAGGTGGAGAACCTGTTCGTCCTGCGCGGCGACGGCCAGGGGGGGCTCACGTTCCAGGGGCCGCGCTGGTTCTTCCGCGAGGAGAAGGTCCCCTACTGGCGGAGCGAGTTCATCATCGTGTCGCCGAAGAGCCGGCCCCTCGACGTGGAGGTCTCCGGCCCGGTCCCGGCGCCGGAGATCGTCGAGTCCGGCGCGCTCGTCACCCGCCGCTACCGGGTCGACAAGAGCCCCGCGCTCCCGGAGGAGCCGGCGAGCGCGCCGATGGCGGAGTTCCTGCCGAACCTCCGCGTCGGCTGGGGCATCCGCCTGGAGAGCACGATCGCGCGCATGGTCGACGCGGCCGCCGACGAGACGCCGCGCGACCCGCGGCTCGTGCGCATCGCGCGGTCGATCGCGCGGACGCCGCTCTCGCCGGGCGCCTCCGGCGCGGCCGCGGGCGGCGGCGAGGCGGGGAAGGCCGCCGCGCGCCGCTCGGCAGGCGCGGGCGGCGAGGCCGG
>JAICEP010000385.1 GCA_025924095.1 Sorangium sp. | reverse complement strand
GAGCCGGCCGATGCCGGCCGCGATGGGGGCGGGCGCCCGCCGCGGCCGGCGCGTGGCCGCTACGATTTCGAGCTCGCGGTCGTGAACAACAGCGGCGCTCCCGTGAGCGACTTCCGCGTGCTGCTCACGTTCGCGCGGCGCGATCGCCGCGACGAGCGCGCCGGGATCACCGAGCGCGGTCTGTTCTGGGAGGGCGCGCTCGGGCCGGGGCGCGCGGTGAAGTGGCACGTCGAGGCGCCCGGGACCGAGGTCAAGATCGAGCCGGGGGTGACGGGCCTGCTCGACGGCGAGACCGGGGTGGCGTCGCCTGACGCGTTCTTTGAGCTGACGCGCGCGCGCTACCGCGTGGTGCGCATCCACGCGGCGATGATGCTCGCCTGGCTCCGCGACCCGCGCGCCCGCGACGCGCTCCTGTCGCTCCTGCCCGCCGCGTCCGGGGAGGAGGAGAAGCTCGGGCGGATCCGGCGTGCGACGGCCGACGTCGTCCCGTGCTCGGTCGCGGTGGAGGAGGGCCGGCTACGGGCGTGCCTCTTCAACGGCGGCGTGGCTCCGCTGCGCGGCGTCACGCTGCGCGAGGTCGCGGCGGGCGAAGGAGGGGCGCCGCGTGCCTGGCCCATCGCGGCGACCTTGCCGGTCCACGAGGGGGTGGAGGTGACGCTGCCCCTCGAGGGGAGCGCGGCGCCCGAGGAGCTCGAGGTGGTGCCGCAGGGCCGCTGAGACGATGATGAGGGGATGAAGAGAGGCTTCCGGGCCGCGCTCGCCCTGGTCGCGGCGCTCGCGGCCGCGCTGGCGCAGCTCGCCGGGGCCCGCGAGGCCGCCGCCTGGGCGCCGCTCGATCTCGAGGTCGTCCCCCGCTGGAGCGCGCTTCCGGTCCGTTACCACATCCATCACAAGACGATCCCGGGTCCGCTCTCCGGCTTCGCCGCCGCCGGCATCGAGGCCGGGTTCGCGGCCTGGTCGAGCCCCGCGTGCACGGCGTGGGAGACCGAGCTCCTCGGCGACACGGACGCCGGCTACGACTTCGACGACGGCAAGAACGTGTTTCTCTGGCTCAGCGACAGCTGGCCTGCCGAGCTCGGTCGGGCCGACTCGGTGATCGCGATCACGATGCCGGTCTGGGGTACCGACAGCGTCATCGACGACGCGGACATGGTGTTCAACAACGTGGGCTTCTGCTGGGACGACGCCGGCGAGGGCGACTGCATCGATCTGCGGTCGATCGCCACCCATGAAGAGGGGCATTTCCTTGGCCTCGGCCACTCGAACGTGCGCGGCGCGACGATGCTCGGGACCTACCGGGGTGGCACGTCGGCGCGCACCCTGGAGGACGACGACATCGAAGGGGTCTGCGCGCTCTACCCGATCGGCGGGACGACCGCCGCGAGCTCGGGCGCCGGCTGGGGCGGCGGCGCCGGCTGGGGCGGCGGCGCCGGCTGGGGCGGCGCGGCGCCGGAGACCGAGGACGGGCCGAAGAGCGGCGGCGTGGATGAGACCGAGGGCGACGCCGGCTGCTCCTGCTCGGGCGGCGGCCGGCAGCCGGGGGCTCCTGGAGCGCTGCCGCTCGCCGCGCTCGGCGCGCTCCTGTCGCGCCGGCGCCGGGGAGCTCGGCAGGCTCCGCGCGAGCGGTAGCAGGGGCCGGGGCAGGAGAGCGGGCGCCCCGCGTTGGCGCGCGGACGGGCCCGCTTTACAACCCAGCGCAGCCGGGGCAAACGTGCCGCCATGCCCGAGCCGAGCACCGCAGCATTCGAGGCGGAGGTCGCGCGTGCCCTCCGCTCTCTTGAGGTCGACAGCTCCGTCCCCGCGCTCGACCCGCTCGGCGATCCGGCCGGCGCGGCGCGCGCTCTCGCGGCGGAGGGCGACGGCGCGCCGTCGCTCCGCCGCGCGGCGCCGGAGCTCGGCGCGCCGCAGCGCGACAAGGACGCGCGCTTCGGCCCGGCGCCGCGCGACCCCGTCTGGCTGCGGATCGAGCGCGGCGCGCGCGCCCTCCGGCTCGCGCCGCTGCGGCTCGCGGGCGCGGCCGGCGGCGCGGGTGGGGCAGGGGAGGGCGCGGCCGAGTCGCGCGATGCCGTGCGCGTCGAGGTGACCGCCGAGCAGCGTCCATGCTGCGCCGCCCCCACGTGCACGCGCGAGCGGACCCACGTTGCCGCCTGGCTCGTGCTCGCCCCGCCCGTGCCAGCGCGCCCCGCGGCAGCCCAGCG
Source organism: Sorangium sp. (assembly GCA_025924095.1). Taxonomy (GTDB): domain Bacteria; phylum Myxococcota_A; class Polyangia; order Polyangiales; family Polyangiaceae; genus Sorangium. Next base: position 5,540 of record JAICEP010000385.1, on the reverse strand, counting down.
CCTGCTCGTCGCCGAGGCGCAGGACCTCGATCCCGGCCGGGCGGAGGCGCTCGTCGAGGCGGTGGCGGCGCCGCTCGCGGCCGCGCTGCGCGTCCCGCTGGCGACGGCGCGCGGGGCCGAGCCGCCCGGCGCCATCGCCTCGCGGCCCCTCCCGGAGGTTGCGCCCGCGCCCGCGTTGACGGCCGCCGCGCTGGCGCGGTTCGCGATCCGGAGCGAGGGCGAGCTCCTCGTCGTGCGGGACCACGCGAGCCAGGGACCGCGCGCGGCCGCGACCCGCAACGCGCTCATCGGCGCCGTGCTGCTCGTCGCCGCGCTCGCGCTGTGGATCCAGACCATGCGGAGCGCCTCCGCGGGCGACAGCGGCATCGCGATCGGCGTCGGCAGCGCCGCCGCGCTGCTCTCGCTCGCGGGCTACGCCTTCCTCGGCGTCGCCCGGTTCTCGTCCCGGTATGCGGCGCGCTCGGCCCCGGTGGCGTCGTTCGGGCCGGGCCGCTTCGTCGTCGCCCCCTGGGTGAGCCGCACCGGCGCGATCGACCTGCGCCCCGAGGGCAGGCTCGGGGCCGCCATCTCCGCCGGGGAGGTCCACGGCGTCGGCGTGCAGCCCCGCGGCGACCGCTTCGCGGTCGAGATCGAGAGCGACCACGGCCCCATCGACGTCCTCCTCACCGACCGCGAGGACGTCGGGCGCTACTGGCGCGACGCCATGGATCGCGCCGTCGCGTCGGTCCGCCACCCCGGCGGCCCTTCCGCCAAGCAGCGCCTCCGCGCGCGCTCCCAGGCGCAGCCGTCCACCGCGGCCAGCTGAGCCGCGGCTGGGCTGTCGCGAGGTCGCGCTCATCGGAGGCGAGGCGTACCTGCCCGCTTGCGCGTCGCCTGCCTCCATGTAATGAACACGTTCAGTGAACGCGTTCACTCAAAAGCCTGGCCGCCGTGACGCCCAGAGGGACGCGACGCGCGCCCGGATCCTCGAGACCGCGCGCGACCACTTCGAGCGTCACGGCTTCGAGGCGGCGAACGTCCGCGCCATCGCCGCGGACGCGGGTGTCGCCGCGGGCACGGTCCTCCTCCACTTCGCCGACAAGCGCGACCTGCTCCACGCCGCGCTGTTCGACGACCTCGCCGCCACCGCGGCCGAGGCGGTCCGCGACGACGAGCCCGGCACCCTCGAGCAGCGGATCCACCGGCTCGGGGCCGCGTTCTTCGCGTACTACGCCCGCAGGCCGACGCTGTCGAAGACGCTGCTCCGCGAGGCGCTCTTCGCCGACCCGCCGTGGCAGGCGCGCTTCACCGAGCAGGTCGCCGCCGTGCACGGCCGCGTCGTCGCGCTCTTCAACGCCGCCCGCGCGCAGGGGGAGGTCGCCGACGACGCCGACGCCGCGCTCTTCGGCGTCGCGTTCTTCTCCTTCTACTACTTCGCGCTGATCGCGTGGGTCCAGGGCGCGCACCCGTCGCCCGTCGCCCTGCTCGATCGGCTCGTCGCTCAGCACCTCTGCGGGCTCCGCCCCGCAGCCAACGTCAGGAGGGCTCGATGACGTCATCCATCATCTTTCGCAGTCCAGAGGCGCGCGCGCGCATCGCCGCGTGGTTCGAGCGGTTCCGCGAAAAGGTCCCGGTCCCGGCCCGAGCGCGCGAGGTCTCGACCCGCTTCGGCGCGACGCACGTCCTCGTCGCCGGCCCCGAGCACGCCCCGCCGCTCGTCTGCCTGCACGGCGCGCTCGCGAGCTCCGCGCATCTCCTGCCCGAGCTCGGCCCGCTCCTTACGCGCTATCGCGTCTACGCGCCCGACGTCATCGGCCAGTCCGTCAAGAGCGCCGACGTCCGCCTGCCGCTCGACGGCCCCGCCTACGCCGAGTGGCTCACCGACGTCCTCGACGCGCTCGGGCTCGCGCGCGCCCACCTCCTCGGCGTGAGCTGGGGAGGCTTCGTGGCCCTGCGCATGGCCCAGATCGCGCCCGCCCGCATCGATCGGCTCGTCCTGATCGTGCCGGGCGGCCTCGTGTCCGGCCCCGTGTGGCAGGGCCTCACGCGCGTGGCCATCCCGATGGCCCTCTACCGCGCGTTCCCTTCCGAGGAGCGGCTCGCGCGCCTCCTCTCCGGGCTGTTCTCCACGCACGACGACCTGTGGGGCCCCTACTTCGGCGACGCGGTGCGGAGCTACCGGCTCGACATGCGGGTGCCGCCGCTCGCCACGCCCGAGGCCCTCGCCGGCTTCGCGCGGCCCGCGCTCGTGTTCGGCGCCGACGACGACGTGAGCTTCCCCGGCGCCAAGCTGCTCGCGCGCGCGAAGGTGCTCCTGCCGCGCGCCGAGGCCGAGCTGCTCGAGGGGTGCCGCCACTCGCCCCCGACCGACGACGCCTTCCGCGCGCGGCTCGGCGAGCGCATCGCGCGCTTCCTCGGGCCCGACGCCGCGTCGCCCCGGCTCGCCCCCCAGGCCGGGTGAGTCACCCCATTCCGCGCGCCGGCTCACGACACGCAAATCCGCGATCGCGACGATCTGACGGCTGCTGACGCAGCAGGCGCCGCTCGGGAGATTGCAGCAGTAGTGGATCCCGCCCGGGCAAACGCGGCCGGAGACGCCGGTCGTGCATGCAGGGTGGCAACGACCGCTCTCGACGACCGGCAGGCGTTCAGGGTAAAATTTTTCGTGCATGACCGTTTCCACTCCGTTGCAGGAAGAAGTCGAGGCCGGACAGCTTGCGCGCAGGCGTGCGCTCCTTTTTGAGCGGGCGCCGCTTGCGATCGTCCAGTACGGCACGGATCTCACGATCGAGGACTGGAACGGTGCGGCCGAGCGCCTGTTCGGCCATTCGCGGCAGGAGGCGCTCGGCCGGCGCGTGGACGAGCTGTTGCCGGCGTCCGGCGACCCCGATGCGTGGCGGCGGCTCCTCGCGGAGGACGGCGCGGCGCCGCGGGTGTGGAGCCACGTCAGCAAGGACGGCGGCGTGGCGTACTTCGAGTGGCGCCACGAGCGCCTCCTCGACGAGCGCGGGGAGGTCAGCGGCGTCGGGGTGTTCGGGCAGGACGTGACGGAGCGGAGCGAGCAGCTCCGCCGCCACCAGCAGAAGGAGGTGATCCTGCGGACCGTCACGCAGACGCTTCCGATCGTCGTCTGGGCGATCGACGCGGAAGGGATGTTCACGTTCCACGAGGGCAAGGGGGTCGACGGCGCGGGGCTCCAGGAGGGGGAGCACCTTGGCCACAACGTGTTCGAGCTCTACGCCGGCTCGGAGGGCGTCGACGTGCTGCGACGGGCGCTCGCGGGCGAGGCGTCCCATTCGCACTCCGCGACGCACGGGGTGTTCTGGGAGAACTGGGAGATCCCCGTCCGCGACGAGCGAGGAGAGGTGTACTCGGTCGTCGGCGTCACCCTCGATATCAGCCAGGCGAAGAGCACGGAGCAGGACCTCCGGACCAAGCTGGAGCTCATCGAGCGGCAACAGCAGGTCATCCGCGACCTGTCGACTCCCATCATCCAGGTGTGGGAAGGCGTGCTGACCTTGCCGATGATCGGGGTCCTCGACAGCCAGAGGACCGCGGAGGTGATGGATACCCTCCTCGAGGCGATCGTGCGCACGGGCGCGCGTTACGCGATCCTCGATCTCACCGGCGTCGACATGGTGGACACGAAGACGGCGAGCTACCTCCTCGATCTGGTCGGCGCGATCCGGCTCCTCGGCGCCGAGGGCATCGTCACGGGCATCCGGTCGAACGTCGCCCAGACCATCGTGAGCCTCGGCCTCGATCTGGACAAGATCACGACCCTCGGCAACCTCCGCGCCGCGCTCCAGCACTGCATTCGCCAGATGAACAAGGAGCGAGCGGCCGGCGCGACGCAGATCGCGCCCGATCGCCGATAACGACGCTCCCCATCTCGGACCCTCACCCGAGCTCACGGCGCCGCCTTCGACGTCCCCGCCGCACGGGAGCCCATCGCCTTGGCCAGCGCCTCGACGAGGACGCGGACCGCCGCCCGCGCGGGCGTTGCGTACACCGCGAAGATGGCGCGCTTCGATGTGCCGTACTCCGGGAGTACGCGCCGCAGCGCGCCGCTCTCGAGATGCTCCTGGACGACGTAATCGGGGAGGTTGGCCAGACCCAGGCCGGCGACCGCGGCGTCGCGCAGCGTCACCGTGTCGCTGGAGCGGAACGTGCCGCTCACCGGGACGACGCGCTCCCCCTCGGGGCCGAGGAGCGTCCACCGGGCGACGGGCTCCTGGTTGAGCGTGATGCAGTCGTGGTCGGCCAGGTCCTCCAGCCGACGCGGCGTCCCGTGGCGCCGCAGGTAGCGAGGGCTCGCGCAGAGCACGCGCCGGTCGTCGGCCAGCCGCCGCGCGACAAGCGATGCGGGGGAGATCGCGGCGGTCAGGCGCACCGCCACGTCGATGCGCTCGGCCACCAGATCGACGAGGCGGTCGGTGATATCGAGATCGATGCGGAGCTCCGGGTACCTCGCGCGGCAGGCCAGCACGGCCGGCGCGACGCGGAGCGTGCCGAGGATCGGGAGCGCCGAGATGCGCAGCGTCCCGCGCGGCGTCCCATCGAGATCCGCGACCGCGCGCTCCGCCTCCTCGACGTCCGCGAGGATCCGGCCTGTGCGCTCGGCGTAGAGGTGCCCTGCCTCCGTGAGGCTCACGCGGCGCGTGGTGCGCCGGAGCAGCTGCACGCCGAGCCGCTCCTCCAGCCGCGCGATCTGCTTGCTGACCGACGACGACGTGAGCCCGAGCGCCTTCGCCGCCGCCGAGAAGCTTTGCCGCCGCGCGACCTCGAGGAACGCCCTCATCTCACCCAGGTGACCGCCCGCCGGATCCATGCCATTCGTTCCTTCCGCGACGCAATCTTCGTCGGCGGACCAGGATTATCACGCAGGCGCCCCGGATCTAGCTTCCTGGAGCGCGAGGCGGCTGCCTCGCCGCGAAGGAGGGATCCATGCTCACGCAGTCTCGCGGCAGCACGGGCATCGCGCTGTTGCTCTTCATCCTGGCCTCTGCTCTGGTCGCAGATCACGTCGCGGCGCCGCTCACGGCGCAGGGCGGGCCGACCCCGCTGCGCGCGGGGGGTAACCTCGGGCAGGCCGACCCATTCCACCCCGCGCGCGACGCCGGCGCCCCGGTGGCGGCTCACGCCACGCGATCGATCGCCCCCTGAATGCCCTCCTGCTTGGAGCAGTGCGCACAGCAGTAGAACGCCCCGCCCGCCTCGATGCCGTGCCCCACGATCCGGCAGGCGCAGTGGGCGCACACGGGGGCGAGCTTGTGAATCGCACATTCGAAGGAATCGAACGTGTACGACCGTCCGTCGGCGCTCAGGGTGAAGGTGCGACGATACTCGTTCCCGCAGGTGTCACAGCGCTGCATCGACTCGTGCGCCTTCACATCGCCTCGCGCTTCCCGACGTGGTCCTGCAAGCGGCGGCGCGCAGCGTCGAAAGTGTCGCGGATCGCGACGTACACGTCCTCGTGCGCATGATCGTCGTGGTGGACCCGCCCCGCGACGATGCTTGGGCCGCCCGCCACGCTCAGCTCGATCGACACGGCGAAGAGG
>JAICEP010000384.1 GCA_025924095.1 Sorangium sp. | reverse complement strand
GCTCGAGCCGCACGGCGAGCTCGATGAGCTGCCGCAGCGGGGCCTCGCCGAGCGCGGGCTGCTCGGCGCGCGCCGCGGGCACCGGGACCTCCTCGAGCCCCGTCGCCCCCACGACGAGCGCGCGCCGCTTCTGCGCCACCGCCGACGCGACGACCCTGCCGCCGTCGCGCGCGACCCGGAGGGTGTCGGCCGCCACGGCCCCGTCGACGACCGGCGCGCCGAGCCCGAGCGTGGCGTTCACGAGCCGCTCGCCGGCGCGCCAGTGCTCGCCCTCGAGCCCGGGCGGGGGCGCGGTGAAGAGCACGCCCGCGGCCTCGGCGCGCACCATCACCTGCAGCACGACGGCCATCGCGGCGTCGCGGACGCCGGCGTGCGCGAGGTAGGCGAGCGCGCGCGGCAGGAAGGCGCTCGCCCAGACCTGCCGGATCGCGGCGTCGAGCTCGGCGTCGCCGCGCACGCCGAGCACCGACGTCGCGAGCCCCGCCATCGACGTCTCGTCGCTGTCCTCGCACGTGGCGCTGGACCGCACCGCGAGGCCCCACGGCGCCTCCGGCGCGATGGCCTGCCAGAGCGCCCCCAGCGCGGCCGAGAGCGTCTCGGGCAGCGGCTCGCTCAGGATGCGGTCGCGCGCCCGCGCCGCCCTGTCGACGCCCACCTTCGTGCCCGAGAGCCGGATCAGCGTGGCGATGTCGTGCCCCCGCGGCAGCTGCCGGTCGACAAGCTCCGTGAAGCACCGCGCGTCGAGCACCCAGCCGCGCGGCACCGGGAAGCCGTCGCGCAGCAGGCGACCGAGCGAGGCCGCCTTGCCGCCGACGCGCTTCGCGCTCGTGCTACGGCGCTGGCCGGCGCTCTCGAGCGGCTTCAGCCACTCGCGCACGGAGGGCGGGTCGGTCGCGCTGTCGGCGCGGGCGATGCGTGTCGGGTCGGCCACGTCGTTGCCGAGGAAGTAACACGGTTCGGCGGCCTGGGTCAGGGGCTTGTGACGCCCCGGCCGCCACGATCACGGCGCGCGCAACCCGCGCTGGACGCGCTCGTGCCAGAGCACCATTTCCACGCCGCCGGGCCCACGATTCCAGGCATAGTCGTGCGGTCCGGGCACAATGCGCAGCTCGTGGCCGATGCCGTCCTGCCGCAGCCGATCGCTGATCGCCTGGATGGCGGGCAGGAAGGGATCGGCCTCGCTCGACACGAGCCGCAGCGCGACCGCGCGGCGCGCGAGGGCCCGGCGCGCGAGCGCGGAGAACATCTCCGCCTCGCTCGCCCGCACGGCCGGCTGGAGGGCGCCGACCGCGCCGAAGACCTCGGGGTGCGACAGGCCGACGAGCAGCGCGAGGCGGCCGCCGAGGCTCACGCCGTCGATCCCCGTCGCCTCGCGCGCCGCCTGGCAGCCGCCCTCGGCGCGCGCCCGCGGCAGGAGCCGCTCGACGACGAACCGCCCGAAGGCCGCGGCCCCCTCGGCGGAGCGGTCGCGGAGGTCGGGCGTGAACGGCGTGGCGACGCACAGCCCGCGGTAGGGGTGCTCGCCGAGCGAGGCGTTGAGCTGCGCGAGCCGCTCGCGCGTGACCATCTGCCCGAGGTCGTCCGGCGTGAGCGGCGGCGAGAGGATCTGCTCGAGGGTCGCGTCGAGGCCGTAGTCGTCGCGCCATCCGCGCGCGCCGGCCTCGGGGCCTCGCACCGCCTCCCCGCGCCCGTGCAGCGCGACGAGCAGCGGCAGCGGCGCCGCGGCCTCGGGCGCGAGGAGCAGCGCGCGCTGCGGGCCTTCGCCCTCGGAGGCCGGCTCGAAGGCGAGCTCCTTCCAGCGGGAGGGGGCCGCTTCGGCCACCGTGGGCTCCGGCGGGGGCGGCGAGCTCTTGCGCCGGCACGAGGGCGCGGCGAGCGCGGCGAGGCCGAGCAGCGCGCGCCGGCGCGAGAGCGGGCAGGTCGTCGTTCCGGCCATCGGCGGCGAGGGTAGCAGCGGGGGACGCCGGCGCCGGGGGCGGCGCGCGCCCTAGGCAGTCCCACGTGCTCCCATGTAGGCTCTCTGGGCGCGGGCGAGATCCCCGAGAGGGGCGCTCATCGGCGAGACGCGCCGATCCTGACGAGGCCCGACGGGCACCGTCGGTCCCGAGCGCAAGAACTGAGGAAGGGGACCGCTCATGAGCCGTGAGACGAAGGGGGACGTCGGGCCGCGCTCCGGCGACAAGCCGGGCGGTGTGGAGGGCGTGATCGCCGAGGACGTGAAGACGCTCCACAGCATGGGCTATGCGCAGGAGCTCCTGCGCCGGATGGGGGGCTTCTCCAATTTCGCGATCTCGTTCTCGATCATCTGCATCATCGCGGGCGGAATCACCTCGTTCCAGATGGGCTTTTGCAGCATCGGCGGCGCCGGCATCGGCATCGGGTGGCCGGTCTGCAGCGCGCTCACGCTGTGCATCGCGCTCACGATGGGCCAGGTCGCGTCGGCGTTCCCGACCGCGGGCGGCCTGTACCACTGGGCCTCGATCCTCGGGGGCCGGGGCTTCGGCTGGGCGACCGCGTGGTTCAACCTGATCGGCCTCGTCACCGTCCTCGCGGCGATCAACGTCGGCGCCTACCTGTTCATCATGAGCTCGCTCGGCCCCCTGTTCGGCGTGGATCTCGCCACGATGTCCCCGGATCGGGCCATGATGGCGCAGATCGTCGGGGTCACGCTCATCACCGGGACACAGGCGCTCTTCAATCACCTCGGGATCCGCGTCACCACCCTGCTCACCGACTTCAGCGGGTATCTCATCCTCGCCGTCTCGGTGCTCCTCACGATCGCGATGCTCTTCTACGCGCCGCAGATCGACCTCGGGCGGCTCGTCACGTTCACGAACTACAGCGGCCCGAAGGGGGGCGACGTGTGGCCCGAGACGGGCGGCATGACGACGCTGTTTCTCCTGAGCTTCCTCCTGCCCGCGTACACGATCACCGGATACGACGCGTCGGCGCACACGTCGGAGGAGACGATCGGCGCGGCGGAGACCGTCCCGCGGGGCATCGTCCGGGCGGTGCTCGTCTCCGGCGTCTTCGGGTGGCTCATGCTGAGCGCCATCGTGCTCGCGATGCCCGACATGGACGAGGCGGCGTCGAAGGGCGCCGGCGTGTTCTTCTGGGTCATGGAGAGCGTCCTCCCGGAGCAGGTCCGGATCGCGCTCTACGCCGGCATCTCGATCGCCCAGTACCTCTGCGGGCTGGCGACGGTGACGTCCGCCTCGCGCATGACCTTCGCGTTCGCGCGCGACGGGGGGCTGCCGCTCTCGGAGCAGCTGCGCAAGGTGAGCCCGAGGTTCCGCACGCCCGCGACCGCGATCTGGGTCGTCAGCGCGCTGACGATCGGCTTCACCGCGTACACGCCGGTCTACTCGACGATCACGGCCGTCTGCGTGATCTTCCTCTACATCTCCTACGTCATGCCCACGATGATGGGCGTGCGCGCCTACGGCCGCACCTGGGTGAAGATGGGCCCCTGGGACCTCGGCCCCCTGTACCGGCCGCTCGCGATCATCAGCGTGCTCGCGTGCCTGATGCTGATCGTGGTGAGCGTCCAGCCGCCGAACCACAAGGCCCTTGTCATCATGCTCATCGTCTTCGCGGTGACGGCCGTCGTCTGGTTCGCGCTGGAGCGCCGCCGCTTCCAGGGGCCCCCGCAAGGGGTGATGATCCAGCAGCGAGCACAGGAGATCGCGGAGGCGGAGCGCGCCGTCGGCCAGGCCGCCGCGGGCGGCGGAGGGTAGAGCGGGCCGCCGGGGGGGGACCCGGCCGGAGCGGCGTCCTCGGCGATCACGCCCGGAAGACAGGGCACGCCGCGCGCCGGGGCGATACCCCGGTCAACCGCTGGAAGCGGGCGAATCAGCTGCCGGAGGGGCTGAAGAGGATAGGATAGGTCACGGTCACGATGCCGGCGTCCGGCGGCGGGAACGACAGCCCGTAGAACGACCGCACCACGCAGGAGACCACGCCGGCGTCCGGCAGATCGGAGCCGCCGTTCTGCACGCTCGAGACCGCTCCGTCGCGGCCGATCGAGAAGCCGACCGACACGCGCCCGGTGAGGTTCGGGCTGTTGCGCAGCCCGTTCTCGTAGCAGAGCCGGAAGCGGCCGAAGTTCTGCCGCACGATGCGCTGGATGACCTCGGGCGGGATCCGGCCCGACACCGAGGGCGACCCGACCCGCATGCGCGGCGCGCTCACCTTGTGGCCAGGGCCGTTGACGAAGCGCGAGGTGCCGTTGCCCGGACCGAAGCCCGGCCCGTCGCCGAGGCCGTTGCCGTGGCCGATGGTGCCGAGGGGCCCCATCCCGATGCCCGTGAAGCGCCCGTCGCCGCCCTCGCCGACGCCGGTCAGCCCGAGGCCGCCCACGCCGCCCGACTCGTCGATCGTCTCGCCCCACAGGTTGCCGATCACGCTCTTCGCCCCGTTGCCGAGCGTGTCGACGCCGCCCCAGGGCGCCGACAGCGCGTTCGGATCGCCGCCGAGGCCCGCCTGGAGCAGGCCGATCGCGCCGAAGCGCGCCGCGTCGTCGAGCGCCTGCGCCCGCGAGATCCGCACGTCGGCGTTGTCCTTCGGCCCCTCGATGTCGAAGCGCCCGCCCGTCTTCCGGCTCGTCGCGCTGCCGGCCTTGCCCGACTCGCCGATCGCGGCCGCGCCGGTGCCGCCTTCCCGCTCGCTCGGGCGGGTCGCCGCGGTGCCGTCGTTCGCCTCGGGCTGCTCCCGCTCGGCGGTCGCCGCGAGCGCCTGCGCCATCAGGTACGCCTGCTCGGCGCTCACGCCGCCGTCGTCGGCCATGGCGAGCGGGGGCATGAACGCGGCCATGGCCCCGAGCAGGCCGACGTGGAGCAGCGTCGAGAGCGCGGTGAACGGCAGGCTCCTGCGGTCGAGGCTCGCCTTGCCCGCGACGCGGCGGCCCGCCCTGCCCACGGCGACCTCGAAGCCGAAGCCGCCGAGATCGAGCCTCGCGCGCGCGCCGAGCGGCAGCGCGATCCGCCGCGCCCCGTCGAGCGCGGCGCACGGCGCGGCGCGGCCCGTCGCGATCGCCTGCGCGACCGTCATCTTGCAGCTCCCGATCTCGACCATCCCCGACGTGCCCGGCGGGATCACGGCGCTCACCTCGCCGTCTTCGCCGACGAGCACGAGCGGCGCCCTCGCCGCGCCCAGCCGCTCCGCCGGGACGAAGAAGTCGCACGCGCCCTCTGCGCCGTCCTGCTCGCCCACATAGAAGGAACGCGGCGGGGTCAGGTGCGCCACGTGGAGCAGGTTGCTCCCCCACCGGATGAGCACCTCGACGGACAGCGCCTCGGTCTCGCACTCCGCGGCGGGCACCTCGGGCGCGGTCTTGACCAGCGCGTATGTATACGAGCCCTCCGGCGCGTCCTCGGGCACCTCGGGATCGCAGGCCGGAGACGCACTGAAGGGCAGGTTGCCGAGAAACGGATTCGGCGATGCCATGCTCGGAGCCAACTTGAACGTATCCATCTGAGGCCAGCCCTTTCCCTGCTCCCGCGCGCGGCGTGAACGGCGCAGCGAGCGGTCTGAATGCAGCGAGCCCGCGAGAGCCCGCGCCCCGGTGATCCCTAGCGCACGCGCGGCGAGCTTCACCGCGCTCTGCGTGCGCCGCGGAGCACCGCGTCCACGCCAGGGATCGACAGCGCCCCCGGCCCCAGGTTCCGGACCCGCAACGCGATTTTCAGCGGCGAGATCGCGCCCAGGGCGTTGAATAAATTCCAGATTGCGGGCCCGGCCCCGCCCCTCCCGGTGCGCCGGCTCGCCCCCCGCCCTCGTGGAGCGCCCCCCCTTGAGGGGCAGGCGCCGACGTCCGGGCCGCAGGTGCGCGCGGAGAACACCTCGCTCGGTGAGGCGCGAAACAGGCATGGAGTCGCCGCGAAACAGAGTCGTCATGTTCCGTTGCTCTCCGCTTAACCGCGCCGCGCCCGCGGGAGCTGAAGCGTGAAGAGGCGATCTGGTGGAGCAGCCGACAGCGCACCAGACTCGGTCGCTCCGCGCCGCCGGACGGGACGGGATGCGCGGGGGGATCCCGAGCCGCGCAATCGGCAGGACTCGGGAGTTGGGGTAGCCGCGCCCCCGCCCTCGTGCATATGATGAACGGCATGGGTGCGACCAGGAGCAGCGGTCAAGACCCGCTCATCGGCGCCACGATCGCCGATCGATATCGCATCGTCTCGCTCATCGCGCGCGGGGGTATGGGCAAGGTCTACAGGGCCGAGCAATCGGCGCTGGGACGGATCTGCGCCCTCAAGCTCCTCGTTCCCGACGAGCGCCGCGAGCAAGATCCGGAGTTCTTCCGGCGCTTTTCACGCGAGGCCGCCACCGCGGCGAGGCTCACCCACCCGAACTCGGTCACCGTCTTTGATTACGGCCGGGACGAACCACTCGGCATTTATTTCATCGCGATGGAGTACATCGCCGGGCGCACGCTGCACCGGGTGCTCCACGACGAGGGCGCGCTCCCCGAGGCCCGCGCGAGCCGCATCGCGCGGCAGATCTGCCGCGCGCTCGCCGAGGCGCACGGCCTCGGCCTCGTGCACCGCGATCTCAAGCCGAGCAATGTGCTCCTCGTCGACCAGGGAGACGAGAAGGACTTCGTGAAGGTGCTCGACTTCGGCCTGGTCAAGGACGTCTCGGGGCAGCAGCAGGACGATCTGACCCAGAAGGGCCTGTTCATCGGCTCTCCCAGGTACACCGCGCCGGAGCAGGCGATGGGCCACGAGCTCTCGTCGCGCGCGGACATCTACGCGCTCGGCGTCCTGCTCTACGAGATGCTCTGCGGCAAGGTGCCGTTCGACAAGAAGGTGCCCACGGCGACCCTCATGGCCCACGTCAGCGAGCCGCCGCCGCCGCTCGCCGGGCGCGCTCAGGCCGCGGTCGTGTCGCCGGCGATGGAAGCCCTCGTGATGCGGTGTCTCGAGAAGAACCCGGACAGGCGGTTCCAGTCGATGAAGGAGTGTCTCACCGCGCTGAAGAGCGCGGCGGGCGAGCCGATCGACCTCACGCGGGCCTCGGCGCCCGATCGCCTGCCCATCTCGCAGCCCGGCGGCGCGCTGCCCTCGGCGCCGTCGATCTCGGGGCCGCGCATCTCGGCGCTCTCTCTCTCTCCGAACGAGCCGGACGCGCCGCCTCGCGCGGCGCCGAGCGAGCCCGCCGCGCTGCCTCGCTCGGCGCAGAGCGACTCGCTCTCTCCTCCGCAGGCGCCCCCGACCTTCGGCGGGTCCATCGGCCCTCCTCGTCAGCCGCCGGTGTCCGTCTACTTCGTGGCGCTCGTCGCGGCGATCCTCGGCGGGGGCATCGTGCTGGCGCTCACCGGGCACGTGCGCGGCCGCGCGCCGGGCGCCGCGAGCGCCCCTGCCGCCGTCCAGCCCGCCCCCGTGGTGCCGCTCGCCCTGCCCGCCGAGGCGCCGGGCAGAGAGCCCAGCGCGGCGGCCGAGTTCAGGATTGTGAGGATCGAGAGCGCCCCGCCCGGCGCCCGCGTGTCCGACCGCGGGACGGAGGTCTGCCTGGCGACCCCGTGCCGGCTCGTGCTGCAGGGCGCCGGGACCACGGCCGAGTACCGGCTCACGCTGACCAAGCCCGGCTACAAGTCGACCGTGCTCGCCGTCCGTCCCGAGGACGAGACCGCCTCGGCGGAGCTCGAGGCGCTCGCCGCCGGGGCGGCGGCGGCCCCGGCGCCGAGCCTGCAGGCCGCGGCGAGCGCGCCTCCGGAGCCGGCCCGGCCGGCCGAGCCGTC
>JAICEP010000383.1 GCA_025924095.1 Sorangium sp. | reverse complement strand
GGCGACGGGCGCCGGATCGTCCTCGCCTCGTCGCTGCCGCGCCGCGAGCTCGACGCGAGCACCGAGCGCGCCGGGGTGGGCGACCTTGTCTCGTGGGCGGTGTCGGCGGACGACGCGGAGAGGTCGAAGCCGCGCCCTGACATCCTCGAGGCGGCGCTCGACCGGCTGGGCTGCGTCGATCCGCGCGAGGTGGTCCTCGTCGGCGACACGCCGTCCGACGCCGAGGCCGCGGCGAAGCTCGGCATCCTCACGGTGGGGCTGCTCTGCGGAGGCTTCCCCGAGATGGAGCTCGTCGAGGCGGGGTGCGCGGCGCTCTACCGCGACCCGGAGGACCTCCTCGCGCGGTACGACGCCTCGCCGCTCGCGCCGCGCAGGGAGCGGCTCGCGGGGTAGCGGCGCCGCGGGCGCGGACCACGGCGCGCGGGCGGGCTCACGGGATACGCGGCGGGTGCTCGGATCGCGCGGCCTGGGTGCGCTGGCGCTCCGCGGCGCCGAGCTGCTCGCGGAGCGCCTTCCGCTGCGACGCGTCCACGGGCGACGCGGTGGTCGAGCCGTCGCGGAGCTCCACCGAGTAGACGGACTCGGGCGGCAGGAGATCGAGGAGCGCGGGGCACTCGGTCGTGAGCAGGAGATGGCGCTGGGCGGAGGCGCCGCGCAGGTACTCGATCAGCGTCGGTAGCGCGCCGCGATCGACGCCCGCGTCGGGGTGCTCGAAGCCGGCGAGCACGAGCGGGGGCTCCTGCGAGAGCGCGGTGACCATGGCGGCCACCCTCAGCGTGGCGTCCGGCTCGTCCGCGGCGGCGCGCCAGCGCTCGCGGCCGCCTTCGTCGACGCCGTGGCGCAGCTCCGGGACGAGGAGCCCGCCGGACGAGGACGCGCGGGCGCCGTCGATGTCGCCGGTCACCTGCGCGAGGCTGGCGAGGAACGGTTCGCTCCAGCGCTCTTTCTCGAGCGCGCGGAGGACGGAGCCCCAGTTCTCGCCGCCCGCGCGGAGGCGGCGGGACGCGCTGATCTTCTGGGGCGAGCGGAGGGTGCGGGGCGCGAGGGAGTAGAGGACCGCGCGGCGCAGCTCGTCGAGCATCGGGGTGAGCGGTCCGTCGGAGAGCAGCGGCAGGACGAGCCTGGCGCCGCTCACGGCAATGGGGGCGACCCCGCGGTAGGCGAGCGTGCCGCTGCGGCCCTTGTCCTTGCGCGAGAACCCCTTCGGGCTGCCCTTGAGCCGGTCGAAGGAGACCTCGGGCGGGTCGGTGCCGGCGTCGAAGACGTCGCGCAGGCCCGGCTTGACGAGCCGCGTGAGCGCGCTGCGCTGCCACCACGCGGCCGTCTCGCTCTTGACGCGCGGCACGCCGTCCCGGTCCCCCGGCGCGAGCTGCACGAGCCAGAACCCGTGGCCCTCGGTCCTGGAGACCGCGACGCCGAGGGTGGTGAGCGCGCCGTCCCCGCAAGGGCGCTGCAGCGCGCCGCCGCCGCGCCGGCTGGCCGCTGCCTGCTCGAGCGCCCCGTTCGCGCACTCGGCGAGGAACCGCACGGCGTCGAGCAGGCACCCCTTCCCTGCGCCGGGCGGACCGACGAGCGCGGTCAGCGCGCCGAGCGTGAGCTCGAGGCCGGCGCCGATGGTGCCGTAGTTGCTGACGTAGATGTGGGTGATCATCCAGGGAGATCCGGGGGAAGTGGTCGACGCTCGGTGGACGCTGACACCTTCACGCCACGGAAAGATCCTGGCGTCGGTGCCGGCAGGCCTCCCTCTCGGGCCGGTGATACGCGGCCCACAGTGCCCTCCTGAGAATCTTCGCTGCTCCCCACCCGACGAGGATCATCGAACGCCTCGTCAGCGATGGCCGCAACAAGATCCGTTCAGGCGGAGCGCCGCTTCGCGAGGTAAGGCGATCGCTCCCGCAGGATAGTAACGCCCGATACGGAATCGAGGAGGTGCCCGAGGGCCGCGATCACGCCTTCCTCGCGAGCGCGATCGCGAGCGCCTCGCCGTCGACGTTGACCTCGCGCCGCTCGGCCTGTCCCCACGCCGCAGGCGCCGCGCCGAGCACGAGCTCGGCCGCGAGCGCCTCCTGCATGAGCATCTCGCGCGCCGCCTCGGCGACCCTGCGGGCGCGCTCGCTGCCGTCGAGCGCGAGCCGGATCCGCTCGGTGAAGCCGAGGTCGAGCTCCTTGCGCAGCCCCTGCACGCGCGAGAGGATCTCCCGGCCGAGCCCCTCGTCGCGGAGCGCGTCCGTGAGCGCCGTGTGCAGCACGACCACGCCCGCGCGGCCGCCGGCCGCCGCGAACCCCTCGCCCGCCTCGACCGCGACGTCGATCTCCTCGGGGCCGAGCTCGACCTGCTCGCCGTCGAGCGCGATCGCGATCTTGCCCTCGGTCGCGAGCGCCGCGCGCAGCGCGGACGCGTCGGCCTTCGCGAGGACCTGCTTCGCGAGCTGCACCTTCTTGCCGAGCTTCGGCCCGAGCGCGCGGAAGTTCGGCTTGAGCACGTAACGGACCGCGCTCCCCTCCTGGCCGGGCTTCAGGAAGCGCACCTCGTGGACGTTGAGCTCCTCGGCGATGAGCGGCACGTGCTCGGCGAGCGCCGCCGCGAGGCCCTGCTGCGACAGCACGATGTCCGCGCGCGCGAGCGGCTGCCGCACCTTGAGCTTGTTCGCCGTGCGCACCTGCAGGCCGAGCGAGACGAGCTCGCGCACGGCGCGCATCTCGATCGCGAGCGGCTCGTCCACCGCGGCGGCGTCCGCCTCCGGGAAGGCCACGAGGTGCACGCTCGCGGGCTGCGACGCAGGCCACGGCCGCCGCACGAGGTTCTGGTACACGGCGTCGGCGAGGAACGGCGTGAACGGCGCGCTCAGCTTGGCGATCGCGACGAGCACCTCGTACAGCGTGAAGTACGCGTCGCGCTTGTCCTGGGCCGCGCGCACGGCGCCCGGCGCGACGTCCAGCAGGTCAGCCGGAGAGGACGGCGAACGCCGATCCTCGACACACGTCGGGGACGGGGCCCAGAAGCGCGCGCGGCTCCGGCGGACGTACCAGTTCGAGAGCGCGTCCACGAGATCGACAAGCCGCTGCGCGGCCTCGTACAGCCGGTACTCGTCGAGGTGCGCCGTCACCTCCCGCGTCGAGAGCGCGAGCTCCGAGAGGATCCACCGGTCGAGGAGCGACCGCTCCTTCGCCGGCCGGTAGCCGGCGCTCGCCGCGAGCGCCGCGGGCGACGTGTCCCTCGCCTCGGGGTTCCCCTCGGCGGGCGAGAAGCCGTCGATGTTCGCGTAGATGGTGAAGAACGAGGTGACGTTCCGGAGCTTGACCGCGAACTCCTTCTGGTACGCGCGCACGTTCGTCAGCGAGTGGCGCGTGTTCGTCCACGGCGGGGAGGACGCGTAGAAGAACCAGCGGAACGCGTCGGCCCCGGGCGCGGGCGTCGTCGGGTCCTCGATGAAGACGCGCTGCTCCTGGGGGAGGCGGAAGACCTCGTTGGGCTTCACCTCGTCGTAATCTGCGAGGCTCACGTCCCCGGAGTGGTGGAGCGGATCGAGTCCCAGCCGCTCCCGAGCTCGATCACTCAGCAGGACGATCCGTCGAGGCATCTTCTTCGATGGCCGCAACCGGAACTCCAGGGCGTCGGGTTCACGATCCGCGCGATAGATCCGGACTTTGGACGAGTCGCCGGTCAGGTCGAGCCCTTCGTAATCTTCCCTCGCGATGAGCGCGACGTCATCCTCTTGGGGCTCCCGCTCGTGGACGTTCGGCGGCGTGTGCGTGGGAGCGGCGAACTCCATCCGGACGCGCTCGAGGATGACCTCGGGCGGCGTGTAGTTGCCCTTCGACTTGCTCTCCTTCTTGCCCTCGCGGTCGCAGACGTGCCCCAGCACGGCGCACGTCCTGTACGGGTGCGGGTAGGTCCGGATCCGCGACAGCCCGAGCTTCTCCTGCGTCGCCTCGTCGAAGACCAGCGTCGAGACCATCAGCAGCGAGTAGAACCAGCCCCGCGTCTGGTCGATCGCCTCGCTGATGAAGTCCGCCGGGAACGCGCGATCGAACAGCTCCTTCGAGCCCGGCGCGTGCGGGTAGCCCCACTGCGCGAACGGCATGCTCCCGCTGTCGAACCACGCGTCGATGACCTCGGTCACGCGCCGCATCTCGCCGCCGCACGTCGGACACGGGAAGGTCACCCGGTCGATCCACGGCTTGTGGACGATGAGGTGGTCGTTCAGGCTCGGGTCGGCCTTCTTCGCCTCGTGGAAGTGGTCGAAGGCGCGCGGGTTCAGCGCCTCGATCTCGGCGACCGACGCCGGGGCGAGCTGGTGCTCCTCGCTGTTCGCGCAGACCCAGACGTTGAGCGGCGTCCCCCAGTACCGCTCGCGCGAGAGCGCCCAGTCGACGTTGTTGGCGAGGAAGTCGCCGAAGCGGCCCTCCTGGATGTGGGGCGGGAGCCAGTGGATCGCGCGGTTGTTGGCGATCGCCTTGTCGATGTTCTCGCGCGTCCTGATGTACCAGGCGGGCCGCGCGAGCTGGATCAGCGGGTCGTCGTCCGCGCGCCAGCAGAACGGGTACTCGTGCCGGTACTTCTCGTCGTGGACGAGCAGCCCGCGGGCCGCGAGATCCTTGAGGATGAGCGGATCGGCGTCCTTCACCCAGAGGCCCGAGAACGGCGTGAGCCCCGGCTCGAAGGTGCCGTCCGGCCGGACCGCGCACAGCATCGGGACGTCGCCCGCGGCGCCCGGCTCGGCGAGATCCGCGATGCGCCGCTTGTGCGCGTTGAAGTCGTCCTCGCCGAACGCGGGCGCGATGTGGACGATCCCGGTGCCGGAGTCGAGCGTGACGAAGTCCGCGCCGAGCACGACCCAGTAGAGCGGCTCGTCCTTGCCGTCCTTCCTCCGCAAGGTGGCGCCCTCGAGCGACCTCGTGAAGCTGTCGAACGGCGGGCGATATCGCTTGCCGATGAGCTCGCTCCCCTTGAGCTCGCGGAGCACGGGCAGGTCGCGCTTGAACTTCTTCGCGAGCTCCTCGCGCAGCGCCGCGGCGACGATGAGCTTCCTCGCCACCGGCGCCGCCCCGCCGCCAGCGTCCCCCGGCGCCCCGGCGTCCACGACGACGTAGTCGAACTCGGGCCGCACGGCGGCGTAGCCGTTCGAGGGCAAGGTCCACGGGGTGGTCGTCCAGGCGCAGAGCGCTGTGTCGGGCTCGTCGACGAGCGGGAACGCCACGAACACGCTGGGGTCGTCGACCGTCCTGTAGTTCGAGCCGACCTCGGCCGCGCTGAGCGCCGTGCCGCCCTGGGCCCACCACCAGCACACGCGGTGGCCGCGGTAGAGCAGCCCCTTCCTGTGCAGCTGCGAGAGGGCCCACCAGACGCTCTCGACGTAGCTCCGGTGGTAGGTGACGTAGGCGCTGTCGAGGTCGACCCAGAAGCCGATCTTGTCGGTCAGGCTCTCCCACGCCTCGGTGTACCGGAAGACCGAGTCGACGCAGCGCGAGATGAACGGCTCGACGCCGTAGCGCTCGATGTCGGCCTTGCCGTGGATGCGCAGCTCCTTCTCGACCTCGACCTCGACCGGCAGCCCGTGCGTGTCCCAGCCGGCCTTCCGCGGGACGTCGTAGCCGCGCATCGTCTTGTAGCGGGGGAAGACGTCCTTCACGGCGCGCGTGAGCACGTGGCCGTTGTGCGGCATGCCGTTGGCGGTCGGCGGGCCCTCGTAGAAGACGAACGTGCCCCGGGAAGGGCCGGTGGCGCGGGTCTCGGCGCGGAGGGTCTTCTCGAAGATGCGGTGCTGCTTCCAGAACGCGAGGATCTTCGCCTCGTCCGCGGGGAAGTTCAGCTCGGTCGCCACCTTGTCGAACAGGGGCTCGTGCGGGCCGCCGGTCGGTTTCTTCGAGGACGCTTCGGACATGGCCCGGCCTAGTAGCAAGGCAGATTGCCAGCGTCGAGGGAGGCGCTGGGGCCGGCGCGGAGGCGCGCGACGAACGGCAGGGGTGCTAGGATCTGACGATGAGCGCGCAGCACCCGCTATTTCCAGGCAACGCGCCCGAGGTCGAGGCCGCGTTCCAGGCCGTGCCGGACGAGATGGTCGCCGAGATCCTCGACGGGGAGCTGTACACGTTCCCGCGGCCCGCGCGGCCGCACACGCGGACGGCGTCGCGGCTCGGCCGCCGCCTCGGGCCGTTCGATGACGATCCAGGCGAGCCTGGGGGCTGGGTCATCCTCGACGAGCCCGAGCTCCACCTCGGGCCGAGGCCCGACAAGGTCGTCCCCGATCTCGCCGGCTGGCGCCGCGAGCGCATGCCCGACGCGCTCGGCCCCGAGGACGCGCCCGCGCACTACGACATCGCGCCCGACTGGGTGTGCGAGGTGATCTCCCCGCGCACCGAGCGCGTGGACCGCGGCAAGAAGATGCGGATCTACCGGCGCGAAGGGGTCCGCCACGCGTGGCTGATCAACCCGGTCGCGCAGACGCTCGAGGTGTACCGGCTCGACGACGGCCGGTTTTGGCTGCTCGATACCCACGAGGGTGACGAGGCCGTGCGAGCCGAGCCGTTCGAGGCGATCGAGCTACCGCTCGCCGCGCTCTGGGCGCGGTAAGTCGCCGCCGGGCGGGGCGGCGCAGCTCACCCCGCGCGCGGCGCCGGCAGCGCGCCGTCGAAGTCGGCGCGGATCGCGGCCACCCCGTCCGCGCCCGCCGTGAGGCAGGCCGGCGCCGAGGCCGCGTCCACGCCGCCGAGGGCGATGAGCCCGACGCCGCGCGGCGCCGCCGAGAGGCGGGCCCGCGCCTCGCCCAGCGCGGTCAGCCCGAGGGGCGGGCCCTTGCCGGGCGTCGCGAAGATCGGCGAGAGCACCGCGGCGTCTGCCCCGGCCTCCGCCGCGCGGAGCACCTCGTCCACGCTGTGGCACGCGACCGAGACGAAGACGCCGGCGCCGAGCAGGGCGCGCGCGTCGGCCACCGCGACCGAGCGGCGGCCGAGGTGCACGCCGTCCGCGCCCAGGAGGAGCGCGAGATCCAGGCGATCGTTGACGAGGAACGAGGCGCCGATCGCGGCGGTGGCGTCGCGCAGGCGCCGGCCGAGCGCGTGGAGCGCCGCGCCGGAGAGCTCGGGGTCGCGGAGCTGCATCGCCACGCGGGCGCGGGCCTCGGCCGGCAGGGCGCCGAAGGCCGAGAGCCGCGCGAGCAGGACCGGCTCCGGTACGTCCGCCGTCTGGGCGATCAGGGTCAACCTCGGGGTGAGCATGGCCTTCCTCCAGCGCGAAAGCGGCGGCGCCTCAGCGGGCTCCGTCGCCCGGAGCGCGCCCGCCCGGAGCGCCCGTGTCGCCGAGCGCCTCGAGGTCCTGCCGGGCCATCCGGGCGAACCGGCTCGAAGGATACCGCTCGACAAGGAAGCGCAACGTATCGACATGCGCGCGGCGATCGCCGTTCGCCTTGAAGCGCCCGGCCAGGTCGTACAGGGCCTCGCTCGGATCCTCGTACTGGCGATGATCCGGGTCGACGTCGCTCGCGCACTGGTAGGGAGCCCGCGCGACGGCGGCGAGGAGCACGAGCGGGCCCAAGGCCGCGCGGAAGCCGGTGAGCACGAGCGGCATTGGCCGCTGAACGGGCGCGAGCGTCAAGAGGGCGCCGCGCCCGCGAGCCATCGCGACCGCCGCGGAGGCCGCGCCCGCGAGCCGCCGCGCCCCGCCCGACCCGGCTGTCAGCTCAGGGGAGCGCCCGTCCGCGGTGCGCCGTTCTCGAGCCCGCTCTTCGGGGCCGGGACGCT
>JAICEP010000382.1 GCA_025924095.1 Sorangium sp. | reverse complement strand
GTGCCCATCACCATGCCGGTGCGGGTCAGATCCATCGCCATCCCATCGACGCCGGACGCCTGTGAGATGCCGAAATCGAGCAGCTTGGCAACCGGCAACATGCCGGCACGCTCCGAAAGGAAAATGTTCTCCGGCTTCAGGTCACGGTGGACAATCCCACGCTCATGTGCCGTCACCAGCGCCGAGAGCACCTGAAGCATGATGTCCACGAGCTCGCTCGGCGGCACAACCCGGCAGCGCTCGAGACGCTGCGCCAGCGTCTCACCGTGCAGGCGCTCCATCACAAGGTAGGGGCTGCCGTCAGAGAGCCACCCCATGTCGTAGACCTCGCAGATGTTCGGATGACCGATCCGCCCCGCGACCCGCGCCTCGTGCTCCAATCTGGAGATCGCCTCGTGCTTCTGCATCTCCCGCGGATGCATCACCTTGACAGCAACCAGCCGCCCGATCTGGAGGTGCTCGGCCTCGTAGACCGCGCCCATGCCGCCCTCCCCGATGATGGCGGTGACCCCGTACTTGTCGCCGATCACGTGGCCGAGCAGCGAGCGCCCCCACGACGCGCCCGCCACATTGCTCCCCGGCCACGCTTCGATCCGCGCGTCATCCGCACCGCCAAGCGACCGTGCGCGCAACGCCATGGCGCGCTGCTCGGGACGCGGCGGCGGCGCGCTGCGCGAGGCCGAGCTCGACCCCGCCCCCGGCGAGCCCCTCGGCGATGGGGGCGCCGCCCTCGATGAAGGCGGCGCTCCCCCCGAGGGCAGCGCTCCCCTCGAGGGCGCAACTCCGCTCGATGCGGGTGCCGCCGCCCTCGGCAGCGCAGCTGGCCGGGGAACGGGCTGCAACGGAGCCGCACCAGCCCGCCCACCCCCGCGTGACGACAAGGGCGCCTCGTACGACGCAACCACGAGCCCGGTCGCCGGACACACGACCGCCGCACCGTCGTGGTGGTTACCGCAGTGGATGCACCGCACCGAACTCAAGTCCGTACATTTTGCAATACTCCATCCGGGTGCTGCTCGGAACTGCACAGCGCATCAGGTCAACACGTGCCCCGCCGCGCTCGGTTCTACATTCCCGAACCCACCCCGGGAGATCTTGGGGATAACCCCGTCGAGAACCCTGGGGGCAAACCGGGGGAGACACGCCGCCCGCCAGCTCTCCCCTGTCCACCTACCCCTGAGCACGGTCCATTTACCCCAGGGCAAGCGCTTCCAACTGGTCGTATTTATTGAGCAATTTGGGTTATCCCCGCCCTCCACAGCGCCTACGACGAAGACGTTGTCTTAAATTTATCTAATTCATGGAAGAGAGAGGCGTCCCGCAAGGTCACGGGAGCGCTCATTTCCGAGGCACGCCCGGGCGATAACCCTGCTAAAGGGAGCTGCTCTGGAGTCGGCTATGGACCTTGTGATCCCCAAGAAAGATCTGCTTCGCCTCGTCGCACGCTGCCAAGGCGTGGCGGACAAGAAGAGCGCCATGCCGGCGCTCGCCAACGTCCTGCTCGCCGCCGAGGGCAACGCCGTCCGCGTCGCCGCGACCGACCTGTACATCGGGGTCACCGGCCAGACGCACGCGGACATCAAGACCGGCGGCACCGTCGCGGTCCCGGCCAGGGACCTGCTCGAGCGCGTGAAAGCCATGCCCGATGGCCCGATCCAGATCACCACCACCGAGGGCGCGCACACGTCGCTCAAGGCCGTCGGATCGCCCCGGCGCTACACGCTCCCCGGCCTCCCCGGCTCGGAGTTCCCGCAGCTGCCCGTCCCGGCGCACGACGCGCCCTCGCTGGAGCTCCCCGTCGAACAGCTCGCGCTCCTGATCACCAGGACGCACTTCTCGATCTCCACCGACGAGACGCGCGCGCACGTCAACAGCGCCCTGTTCGAGTGGGCCGGCGACCGCGTCAGGATGGTCACCACCGACGGCCACCGCCTGTCCAAGATGGAGGCGACCGTCTCCGGCAGCTCCGCCACGGCCACCATGCTCATCCCGCTCAAGGCGATCACGGAGCTCCGCCGCCTCGCCGAGGAGGCGCGCGCCGAGAAGGAAACCCCGATGGTCGCCATCACCCAGAGCGGGCCGAACGCGTTCTTCAACATCGCCGGGATGCAGTTCTCGGTGAAGCTCGTCGACGCGCAGTTCCCCCCCTACCAGCAGGTCATCCCCTCGGTCACCGAGCGCTCGGTCCGCGCGCCCCGCGTCGCGTTCGCCGAGGCCCTCCGCGCCATCGCGCTCGCCGCCAACGACCGCACCGGCGGCGTCAAGCTGTCGATCGCGCCCGGCACCCTCCGGATCACCAGCGAGAGCCCGGACACCGGCGCCGGCTTCGACGAGCTGGCCGTCGACTACAACGGCCCCGAGGTCACCATCGGCTTCAACGCCAAGTACTTCCTCGACGTCCTCGCCTCCATCGACGACGACGAGGTCGTCCTCGGCATCTCCGGGGAGCTCGACCCCGCCGTGCTCCGGCCCGGCAGCGAGTCGAACCAGCAGAGCTACGTCGCCGTCATCATGCCGATGCGGATTTGAGCGCGCCCCCCGACGAGCTCCAGGGACGCCTCCCGAGCCTGCTGCTCGAGCGGCTCCAGATCCGCGAGTTCCGGAACCTCGGCCGCGTGGACGTCGAGCCC
Source organism: Sorangium sp. (assembly GCA_025924095.1). Classification (GTDB taxonomy): domain Bacteria; phylum Myxococcota_A; class Polyangia; order Polyangiales; family Polyangiaceae; genus Sorangium. The sequence goes on along the minus strand of JAICEP010000382.1, from coordinate 5,181 downwards.
GCGCCGCGCCTCAACGTGATCGCCGGCAACAACGGTCAGGGCAAGACGAGCCTGCTCGAGGCGATCTACTTCGCGGCCACCTCGCGCAGCTTCCGCACCCATCGCGTCGCCGAGCTCGTACGCCACGGCGCCGACGTCACGAGCGCGCGGGCGCGCTTCGTCGAACGACGGGACGCGCTGCCGCCCCTCGGGCGCGAGCAGACCGCCGCCGTGGAGCAGAAGCGGTGCGTCGTGCGGATCGACGGCAACCGGCCCCCGAGCCTGGCGAGCTTCGCGACGCGCTCGCCGGTCGTCGCGTTCCACGCGGAGGAGCTCGCGCTGTCGACCGGGCCCGCGAGCGCGCGGCGCACGCTGCTCGATCGGCTGGCGCTCTTCATGGATCCGCAGAGCGCCGACCACCGCGCCCGCTACGCGCAGGCGCTCCGCGCGCGCCATGAGCTGCTCCACCGCGGCGGGGGCGGGTCCACGCAAGCGGGCGCCGAGCTCGACGCCTTCGAGGAGCTCTGCGCCGTCCACGGCGCGGCGCTGACCCGCGCCCGCGAGGCCGCCGTCGAGGCGCTGGCGCCGGAGCTCACGCGCGCCTTCACCCGCATCGCCGCGCCGGACCTGATCCTGGCGGCCCGCTATGCGCCGGGAGGCACGAGCGACGCCGAGCAGGCGCGCGAGACGCTGCGCGAGCACCGCCGGCGCGACGCCCACCGGCCGAGCGCCGGCTTCGGTCCCCACCGCGACGACCTGCTGCTCGAGCTCGATGGCCACCCCGCCCGCGTGGTCGCCTCCCAGGGGCAACACAGGGCCCTCACCCTCTCGCTCAAGGCGGCCGAGACCGCTGCCATTGCGTCCGTCCGGGGCGTAGAGCCGATTCTTCTGCTGGACGACGTGTCGAGCGAGCTCGACCCGGACCGGACGGCCGCGCTGTTCACGTTCCTCGGAATGGCGCGTGGACAGGTGTTCCTGACGACCACGCGGCGCGATCTCATCGTCACGCCGGGCGTCGCGTCGTCGGAGCGGCGCGATTTTCACGTTGAAGGCGGCGCGCTCAGCTGACGTGCGTCGCGGGCGCGCGGGCGCGGGGGCGTCTGCGTCCACCGAGCGGACGCTGAAGGGTGGATGCCCGCGCGCGCCAGGTCCCGCCGCGACGGCCATGACCGCCGCCAGACGCGTTGATCGCCCCCCACAGGCCACGAGTTGGGGCGCTCCGGACGCGCCCGCGCCGGGCGCTGAAAATACGGTGTTACGAGGCTTCCGGACTCGGCGAAACGCTTGCCCGAGCCGCTGATTTCGGCTACATTTCCGCAGTCTTTACGGGGCATCGACGAGCGGTCCGCGCATGATCGCTCGTGCCCTCGGAACCGATCCGGCGCCGCGGCCGCGGCCCCCGGGTCCCCCCTGACGAGCTGCCATCGAGCCGGCCCCTCCAGTGCAAGAACTCCGGCAATCCGAGCGGCCTCCGCCGCTCTGCGCCCCCGGTGAGAGGCGGCGGGCGCGCCACCAGGACCGATGATGACGGAACCCACCCTGAGCCAGCCGACCGACCTCACCAAGGCGTCGTATGACGCCCACAGCATCACGGCGCTCGAAGGCCTTGAAGCGGTGCGAAAGCGCCCCGGCATGTACATCGGCGATGTGCATGACGGATCGGGGCTGCACCACCTCGTGTGGGAAGCCGTCGACAACGCCGTCGATGAGCACCTCGCCGGCGCCTGCACGGAGATCAGGATCACCGTCCACTTCGACGGCTCGGTGTCGGTCGAGGACAACGGCCGCGGGATCCCGGTCGGGATGCACGCCAAGGGCGTGAGCGCCGCAGAGGTCGTCATGACCGTCCTCCACGCCGGCGGCAAGTTCGACAATTCCAGCTACAAGGTCTCTGCGGGCCTGCACGGCGTCGGCGTGAGCGCCGTGAACGCCGTCTCCGAGTGGCTGAAGCTCGAGATCAAGCGCGAGGGAAAGCTCTGGTTCCAGGAGTACGCCCGAGGCGTGCCGAAAGCGCCGCTCAAGCCCATCGGCGTGACGGACAAGACGGGGACGAAGATCACCTTCAGGCCCGATCCGGTCATCTTCAGCGCGGTCGAGTTCAGCTTCGACATCCTCGCGAGCCGCCTGCGCGAGCTCGCGTTCCTGAACGCCGGGCTCGTCATCCACCTCGACGACCAGCGCCCCGACGGGAGATCGGAAGCCTACGAGTACAAGGGCGGCATCGCGGAGTTCGTGGCGCTCCTCAACAAGACCAAGGAGCCGATTCACGAGGACGTGATCAGCTTCATCTCGCAGCATGAGATGAGCGCCGGGAGCGAGGCCACGAACGGCCGCGGGAGCCCGGGGGCGCCGCCGGTCGGCGTGGAGGTCGCGCTGCAGTGGAACGGCTCCTACACGGAGGCGATCTTCTGTTACACGAACAACGTCCACAACCGGGACGGCGGCACGCACCTCACCGGGCTCCGCGCCGCGCTCACGAAGACGATCAACAACTACGGAAGCGCGCACAACCTCTTCAAGGAGCTGAAGCAGGGCCTGCAGGGCGAGGACGCGCGCGAGGGCCTGACGTGCGTGCTCAGCATCAAGCACCCGGACCCGTCGTTCGACTCGCAGACGAAATCCAAGCTCGTCTCCAGCGAGGTCAAAGGCATCGTCGAGGCCGCCGTCAGCGACAAGCTCGGGCAGTACTTCGAGGAGAACCCGCAGAGCGCGAAGAAGATCATCGAGAAGGCGGTCGTCGCGGCGAAGGCGCGCGAGGCAGCCCGCAAGGCCCGCGAGGTGATCCGCAAGGGCTCGCTCGACGTGACGTCGCTCTCGGGCAAGCTCGCCGACTGCCAGTCCAAGGACCCGGAGAAGAGCGAGATCTACATCGTCGAGGGCGAGAGCGCCGGCGGCAGCGCCAAGATGGGGCGCGACCGGCACTTCCAGGCGATCCTCCCGCTGAAGGGCAAGATCCTCAACGTCGAGCGGGCGCGGCTCGACCGGATGCTGAGCTCCGCCGAGGTCGGCACGCTGATCACCGCCCTCGGCTGCGGGATCAACGACGCCGGCGGCTTCGAGATCGACAAGCTCCGCTACCAGAAGATCATCCTGATGACGGACGCCGACGTCGACGGCTCCCATATCCGCACGCTGCTCCTGACCTTCTTCTTCCGGCAGATGCCCGAGATCATGGAGAAGGGGTATCTGTTCATCGCGCAGCCGCCCCTCTACCGCGTGCGCAAGGGCAAGCGCGACCTGTACCTGAAGGACCAAGCCGCGCTGGACGAGTTCCTCGTGGGCAACGCCGTGGACGGGCTCGAGATCGTCGCCACCGGCGCGGAGACGGGCATCCTGGGCCAGCCGCTCTACCGCCTCGCGCAACGGCTGAAGCGGTTCCGCGCCGTGCTGTCCAACATCGACAAGCGCTGTGATGCGCGGATCGTGGCCGCGGTGCTGAGGTCGAGCGGGCTCGGGCGCGACGACCTGCGGGAGACAAAGAAGGTCGCCGCGGCCGCCGACGAGCTCCGGGCCTACCTGAAGCAGCGCTATCCGGACCTGTTCCCGCTCACGCTGGCGACGCCCCGGGACACAGAGCACGGGACGAGCCGGATCGAGGTCGTTCCGCGGCCCGGCGCGAGCGCTCGACGGAGCGTCATCGACTGGGATCTTGTGAACTCGCCGGAGTACCAGGAGGCCTGGTCGATCGAGCAGGACCTCCGGTCCATCGGCGCGCCCCCGTACCGGGCCCGCACCTCGAGCGGTGAGGACACCATCGAGAACGGCGAGACGCTCGTCGAGTACATCGAAGAGCGGGGCAAGAAGGGTATCGCGATCAGCCGTTACAAGGGCCTCGGCGAGATGAACGCCGATGAGCTCTGGGAAACGACGATGAACCCGGACGCGCGCACCCTCCTCCAGGTCCGCATCGACGATGCGGTGAAGACGGACGAGCTCTTCACGATCCTCATGGGGGATCAGGTCGAGCCGCGGCGCAACTTCATCGAGCAGAACGCGCTCAACGTGAAGAACCTCGACATCTGATCCTGCATCCGGCGCGCGGTTCCTGCGCGCGCGGCGCGGCTCCTGCGCCCCGCGCGCGGCGGACGGGCGCGCGGCGGGATGCGCGCGCGGCGGGCGGATCGAACGCCGCGCGCGAGTCGCGCGCACCTGGGGTTGACGCGGCGCTGGCGCTGCACCGATCACCGGATGCGTCCGCTCGGTATCTCTGGCAAGCCGCTTGCTTGGTCGGCCCCTTGCTAGCCAAGGCACGCGCCTTAGCTTCGAGGGGCCATGAGAATCGAGCGAATGACGACGAAGGCCCAAGAGGCCATACGAGAGGCTGTCGATTTCGGCAGCCGCCGGGGAAATCCCGAGCTCTATCCCGAGCACATCGTGCGGGCGATCGTCGGCCAGGATGGCGGCGTCGGCGCTCCCCTTGTGCAGAAGGCAGGCGCCGACCCGGCAGGGTTGCTGCGCCTCCTCGACGCGAAGATCGACACCTACCCTCGCGTGAGCGGCGGCGCCGAGCCGAACCTGTCGCGGCGCGCGCTCACGGTGCTGCAGAAGGCCGAGGACGAGGCCAAGGCGCTCAAGGACGAGTACATCTCGACAGAGCACGTCCTGCTCGCCGGGACCAAGGCCGACAAGGAGATCCAGTCGATCTTCGAGCGAGCCGGGCTGTCGTACGACAAGCTCCTCGCGTCGCTCGCGGCCGTGCGCGGCAACCAGCGCGTGACAGACCGGGACCCCGAGGGGAAGTTCCAGGCGCTCGAGAAGTACACACGCGATCTCACGAAGCTCGCCCGACAGGGCAAGATCGATCCGGTGATCGGCCGAGACGAGGAGATCCGTCGCGTGATTCAGGTGCTCTCGCGGCGCACAAAGAACAACCCGGTGCTCATCGGCGAGCCCGGCGTCGGCAAGACGGCCATCGTCGAGGGCCTCGCGCACCGGATCGTGGCGGGAGATGTGCCCGAGTCGCTCAAGGACAAGACCGTCGCCGCGCTCGACCTCGCCGCGATGGTCGCAGGCTCGAAGTTCCGCGGGGAGTTCGAGGACCGGCTGAAGGCGGTGCTCAAGGAGATCGAGGGCTCGAACGGGCGCATCGTCCTGTTCATCGACGAGCTCCACACGCTGGTGGGCGCCGGCGGGGCGGAAGGCGCGATCGACGCCTCGAACGTGCTCAAGCCGGCGCTCGCTCGTGGCGAAATTCAGTGCATT
>JAICEP010000381.1 GCA_025924095.1 Sorangium sp. | reverse complement strand
TATCAGCTCGATCTGTCCACCGACGGCGCGACCTGGGAGCCCATCCCCGAGCCCCCGTTCAAGAGCCGCTCCCTCGCCGTCTCGGCGCTCGGCGACAAGATCTACGCCATGGGCGGCGTGGACGAGGCGCAGGCATTCACCGCGGCTGTCCATGTGCTGGATACGAAGGAGGGGACATGGACCGAGGGGCCGCCGCTCCCGGAGGCGCCGTTCCTCAACGCGTTCGGCGCGGCGTCGTGCTCTGTCGCCGGGAAGCTCTACGTCAACTACGCCGCAGGCCTGTTCCGGCTCAACGAGGCCGGCGACGGGTGGGAGACGGCCGGCACGCTCAAGATCCCTCGCATCTTCAGCGGCCTCCTCTGCAGGAGCGAGCGCGAGCTCGTCGCCCTCGGCGGCTTCAACCTCGCCCAGAGCGCCGACCCGCTCGACGACGTGGAGGTCGTCTCGATCCAGTGACCCGCCCCGCGGCGCGCGGCGATCGGGGTACGGGCCGCGGCCGCCGTCGCGATCGCGCGACGACCCGCGTCGCCGGCGCCGCGGCGTCATGCCGAGTCCGCGCCCGACGCCGGGGCTCAGCGGCCCCTCATGGCGAACGCGATCCCGCTCTGCAAAGAGCTCTTCACGTCGAGCCGACCGAGGTCCACGCCGCTCACGGCGAGGCGGTGGGCGACCTCGGGGCGGATCCCCGTGAGGACCGCCCGCGCGCCGAGCAGGCCCACGACCCGCACCACCTCGAGCAGCGCGTCGGTCGCCGTGGCTTCGAGCTCGTCCACGCCGGTCAGGTCGAGGATGGCGATCCGCGTGCGGCGCTTCGCGATGCCGCGCGACAGCGCCTCGGTCACGCGACGCAGGCGCCCGGCCTCGAGCGGGCCGATGAGCGGCAGGACCACCACGTCGTCGCGGATGGGGATGAGCGGCATGGAGAGCTTCGCCAGCGCCGCGTCCTGGGCCTGGATCACCTCCTCCCGCAGCTGCGCGCGCTCCTCCTCGGCGCGCTTGCGCTCCGTCAGGTCGATGCCGGTCATGATGACGAACCGGAACCCCTCGTCCTTGTCGCGCAGGACGGCGCCCGACCAGGCCGTCACCCGGCGAGCGCCGTCCGTCGTCGTCCACGGGACCTCCACCTGCTTCCGCGACGCGCCCGTGCCGAGCTCCTCGAAGAGGTCTTCCAGCTGCGCCGACGCCTCCGGATCGGGCGTGAGATCCCACAGGTACTGCGGCTCGCGGGACCCGCGCGCGCTGCCCAGCGCCCGCTCGGCGGCGCTGTTCATGCGCACGATGCGCCCGCGCGCGTCGAGCACCACGATGAGGCCGTCGACGAGGTCCATGACGCCCGCCATGAAGTCCCGCTCGCGGCCCAGCATCTCCTGCGCGTGCTTGCGCTCGAACAGGCGGCCGAGCTGCCGCGCGATGCGGCCGATGGTCACGGTGAACTTCCCGTCGTCCGCGTGCTCGGCGTCGGAGAAGAACTCCAGCACCGCCACCACCTCGGCGCCGACCACCACGGGGAACGCGAACCCCGCCTTGACCCCGAGGTTCTTCGCGAGCCTGGCCCGCGGAAAGTTCGCGTCCTCCGTGACGTTGCGCACCCAGACCGGCTGCTTGCTGGCGAGCACCCGCCCGGGCAGCCCGACCCCCGGGGTGAACTGCGTCGCCTCCGTGACCGCCTTGAAGGCCGCGTACTTCACCTCGTCGTGCAGGTACCAGAGCGCCGTGGGGAGGAGCAGCGCGGGATCGTCCGCCGCCGGCACGTACGCGTGTCCAACCGGCCAGCTCAGATGGTCGCAGATGTGCGCGATGGTGCGATGCAGCGCCTCCTCGACGCTCGCCGCCTCGTGCACGTCGACGGTGACCACCCGGAGCAGCTCCACGAGCGACCGCTCATCCGTCAGCACGTTATCGAGCCTCCATCGCGCTCTCGTCGACACTTCCTCCGAGCGTTTGATGAGACCGGTCATCGAGGAGGCGTAACACGCTCAATGTATCCGATCGGTTTCCGCGGCGAGGCGATCTCGGCGGGGGTCCGCCGAGCCGCCGGGCGCGATCTGCGCGCCGGTTCTGGTCACGGTGTCACGGCGCGGCGACGCCGCGGTGACCGCGTTGGGCCGAGCGACCGAGATGTCCAGGATCGGAGGAGATCGCGCCCCGGACCGTCCGTGACGCCCCTGGACGGTGGCGCACGATCCCCCTTAATGTGTCGACCGCCCTGGCGAGCTTGCCTGTGCGGGCGCGCAAGGCCGTGCAGCAGACAACAGGCGCGGCGCTCTCTTCTGCTTCGGATGGATCCTGATTCTGATGGAAAGGATGATGATGCTCTCGAACTGTCTTCGCCGGTGCGCGTTCGCGGTGACGTTGCTGGCCGCGGCGCCGGCGCTCGCGGCGAAGCCGCCGGACGGCGCCTCGGCCGAGGCGCAGCAGCTCGCCCGGACCCGGGCGCACGAGGGGCTCAAGCTCTACGGCGCGGACCGCTGGCAGGAGGCGTTCGAGGTCTTCAAGGAGGCGGACGGGCTCTATCACGCGCCGACGCTCGTGCTCTACATGGCGCGGTGCCAGCGCAAGCTCGGCCAGCTGGGGGCCGCGCGCGACCTGTACGAGCAGGTCCTCGCCGAGCCGCTCCCGGAGGACCCGCCGCCGGCGTTCCTCGGCGCGCGGAAGGACGCCGAGACCGAGCTCGCGGCGGTGCGCGCGACGCTGGGGGCGCCCGCCGCGCCTCAGCCCCAGGTCCCGCCCCGCGACGCGCCCGCCCCGGGCGGCGCGGAGGGCGGCGGCTCGCTGCTGCCGGCTGGGCTCGCGTTCGGGCTCGGGGCGGTGGGCCTCGGCGTCGGGGCCGCGACAGGCCTCGTGTCGCTCTCCAAGGTGTCCGACATCAAGGAGCGCTGCGACGGCCGGCGCTGCCCGCCCGAGCTGAAGGGCGATGCCGACGCGGCGACCACGCTGGGCCACGTGTCCACCGTGAGCTTCATCGTGGGCGCCGCCTCGGCCGCGGCGGGCGTCGTGCTGCTCGTGGTCCGGCCCGGCGGCGACGCCGCGCCCGACGCCGCGGGCACCTCGCCGCGAGCGCAGCGCGGCGTGGTCTGGAGCGCCGGAGTGGGCCTCGGGCGCATCGAGATCCAGGGGAAGTTCTGATGCGATCGTCGGGGGGAGGCGTGAGCGGCGGGCGGGAGCCGCCCCGCGGCGCCGCTCCTGGTCAGGTCAGTCGCACGTGGCGGCCTCGCAGGCCTCCATCTCCGCGGCGCACGCCGTGGTGATGCACGTCTCGCAGGCCTCGGGGTCCTCGCTGCAGTCCTCGTCGCACGCGCCGTAACCCCCGCTGATCTGGCAGGTGATCACCTTCGAGAGCTGGGGCCCGACGTTCTCGCAGCTGTTCACCACGCAGCCGTAGAACGCGGCCTCGTCCTGGTCGGGCGTGCTCATGCACGAGACCGCCTCGGTGCACGTGGACGTCCCGGAGCCGAACCACGTCGAGGCGCGGAAGCCCCCCTCCTCGCTCGCGCAATTCTCGTACGCCCGGGAGCGCGGGAAGTACGGCCCGATCAGCATGCACATCTCATCCTTCGTGGTCAGGCCCTGCGCGATGTTGCGATCCTCGCTGTTCCTGAAATCGCAGCGGTAGTCCAGGGCCTCTCCCGCCTTGACCTCGAGGAACGGATCGAACTCCTCCGACGGGACCCCCTCCCATTTTTTGTGGGCGTACAAATCCGTCATCTTGCCGTCGAGGTCGACCTTCTGGGCGAGGTAGCCGACGCCGCGGCGGTGCATGTGCGACTGGATCCTCACGACCGAGATGTCCTTCTCGGTGGTGCAGCGCATCCGCGCCGAGGACTCGTCGCGCGCCGGCACGCTGATGAACGGGTTGTAGTGGAAGAGCATGCCCGCCTCGATCTTCACCTCGTCGTCCGCGATCGTGTAGAGGTTGATGCGCGCGTCGGTCTCGAGGGGCTCGCTCGAGGCGTTCAGGTAATGGGTGTTCATCAGGAGCACCGTGCCCGGGGGGACCTTGACCGCCACGCCCTCCGGGAGCTCGCCGAGGAAGGAGTTGCCGTCGGGGGACTGGGAGCCCGCGACCACGCCGGTGACGTCCCATTCGGCCTGGGGGCCGTTGCTGCAGTCGTGGACCTTGGTCGCATCGAGGGTAGCACCGCTGAGCGTCTCGGGCGGGATCTCGGTGTACGGCGTCGTGTAGAGGAGGACGTGGTGGCTCCCGCTCGAGTACCGCACCGTTTCCCGGTTGACGTTGAGCCCCTCCGGCGGCGCCACGAAGAGCTGGCAGCGCTCGACCTCCTCCCCCGGCTGGATCGTGGAGATCATTCGATACTGCACGCCGGTGCCTTCGGCCGGCGGCTCCAGCATCTGGTCCTCCGGTGTCTCCCCGGGCCCGGTGTCCGAGGAAGAACATCCCAAGAGCGCACCGGCGCCGAGGAGAGCGATAAGCGAGGTAGTTGTGCGCATGCGTTGATCCCTGCTGTGTGTTGGTGTCACATCGTGCGCGCGCCCGTGATCGTGCGCGCGCATTGTTCCCGGGGTCCTGCGGCGGCGTCGCGCTCGCCCAGGGAAATTGGTCGTCGCCGGCTGGCCCGCGCCGGACTGGCCGTAGTTGCCCTCATCCTCTGGCGGGCCGGAGGCGGACGGGTAACGAGGTCATCTTCCGGATCGAGGGGCGCGGCGCGAACACCGCCGGCCCCGCGAGCTCCATCTCGGGGAAGTGGCGGAGGAGCGAGTCGATGGCGATCCACCCCTCGAGGCGAGCCAGCGTCGCCCCGATGCAATAGTGGGTGTCGCCGCCGAAAGCAATGCCCGCACGGCGCCTCGCCGCCGATCGAACGCGGCGATCGGGTCGTCCTTGCTCAGCAGGTCGCCCTGCACCTCGGCCTGGATCCGCGGCGTCAGAACGTCGTTGTCCAGCGGCAGCTTCCGACGCTCCTCGACGGGTTCGCTCACGGCGTCGATCCTTACGCTCCGTGCCGCATCGAGCTTCCCGATGTCGCCATCCTTAGCAAGGATACGACGTTTTCGCGCGGGAAGACGAGCCACGGGCTGCGACCCGAGCGCGACGAGATCTGTGACCACCGCTTCGCGCCTGGGTTCCCCGGAAAGCAGATCGCCAGGCCGCGCCCGGCCGTCCGTGGGCCAGAGGACGTCGAACACCTGGTCCGACAATGCGCACATCCTTTCGCTGTAGGTCGTGGCCAGGGCGCGCTCGGCCGCGTTGGCGCCGCGCTGCCCGCGCTCTCGATGTGTCGAGTTAAGAATTGCAAAGATGTCTAGACTAACGTGATGCCGTCGACGCCGCGCGAAGAGGTCAGTCGACAGGGGCGGAATGTTTGCTGCGGCGCTCGCTGGCTCGCGAGCGGGCCTGAGCCTTCGCGCTCGTTCGAATGGAGAGGGCGATACGGAGGCATGACGCGCGTCCGGCAAGGGCGCAAGAGCGCAGCGAGTGTTGCCTGCCGCGCGGCCGGCGCGCCCGGCTCTCCGGCGGGGGGCGGCGGGGGAGGGCGTGGGGCCAGGGCGAGCGCTTCTTTCGGGCCCCTGCGCCGCTGCGGGTGCGTCGAGCTCGCACAGGTCGCGCGCTCTGTCTGGTAGCCTGAGCCGGTGCAGCTCCGCTCCTGCTCCCCCGACCTCCCTCCTGCCTTCGTCCTTGCGGCGGCCGTCGCGTTCCTCGCCCCGGCAGCCGCGCAGGCGGCGGATCCGGCGCCCGCCCTCGCGATCGACCTCGGGGGGGCGCAGCTCGACCTGGTGCTCGTGAAGGCCGGCCGCTTTCGCCAGGGCTCGCCGCCGGCGGAGGCGGGCCGAGGCGAGGACGAGGCGATCCGCGAGGTGACCCTGAGCCGCGCCTTCTACCTGGGGAGGTTCCCGGTCACGGTCGGGCAGTTCAAGCGCTTCGTCGAGCAGACCGGCTACCGCACCGAGGCCGAGGTCGGCGTCTCCGGCGGGTTCGGCTTCGACGGCAAGGGCCTCTCGCAGCGCAAGGAGTTCACCTGGAGGGCGCCCGGCTTCCCGCAGACCGACCAGCACCCGGTGACGCTTGTGACCTTCAAGGACGCGGGCGAGTTCTCCCGCTGGCTGACGCACAGGACCGGCCGCGCCTTCGATCTGCCGACCGAGGCGCAGTGGGAGCACGCCCACCGCGCGGGGACCCAGACGCGGTTCTATGCGGGGAACGACGACGGGGCCGCCGCCGCCCTCGGGTGGTTCAAGGGCAACGCCGGGAGCGACACCCGGCCTGTCGGGCAGAAGCAGCCGAACGCCCTTGGCCTGCACGACATGAGCGGCAATGTCTACGAGTGGTGTCGCGACTGGTACGGTCCCTATGCCCCCGGCCCGGCGGTCGACCCCGTGCAGACCTCGGCGCCGGGCGGCGACAAGCCCCGGCGCGTGCTGCGCGGCGGGTCGTGGCTCAAGGACGCGAAGCACCTGCGCGCCGCGGCGCGGTACCGCAACGACCCCGGCAGCCGCAACGCGGACAACGGCTTCCGCGTGGCCGCCGCGCTGGAGGCGAGCGCCCCCGCGGCCGCCGCGTCGCCGACGGGGCCGGCGGCGCCGCTCTCGACGGGGTCGACGCGCGCGCCGCGCTCGGGCTCCTGGTCGACCGCGGCGACGGCGGCGTTCGTCGGCGGAGGCCTCGTCCTGGCGAGCGCCGTCGTCGGCCTCGTCGGCGTGCTCGTGCACCGCGCGTCCCGCCGCAAGCCGATGGCCGGGGCGCCGCCCGGCGTGACGTTCCGGCCGCAGGGCGACGGCTTCTGGCTGAACGCGCCCCCGCACCTGCACGGGTCGGTGCTCCACTACCGCTGCTTCGTGAAGGGCGTGATCCGGCGCGCGTCGGTCCCGATCGAGCCGAGCCCGCGCGGGCAGTTCGTCTACACGGGCGGCGCGCCGTCTGCGGTGGAGGTGGAGCAGCTCGGCGCGGCCGCGTGGGCGGCGGCGCCCCCTCCCGCGCCGCGCGCCGCCTGGGGCGGCCATCGCTCGCGGGAGCGCATCTCGAGCGCGCCGGACGTGGCCGTCGCCGCGCCCTTCCGCGGCTATCCCTCGGCCTACTGAGCCGCGCCGCCCGGTCCCGCATGCGCCCTCCGATCTGCGCCGTCTTCGCCGAAGCACCCGCGCACCGCGCCCGCGCCGGCCGCACGCTGCGCGCGCTCCGGCTCGCCGGGCTCGCGCCGGTCGACCTCACGCCGGCGCCGCTCGCGGCCGCGGCGGAGGCGCTCGCGGCGGGGCCGGTGTGGCTCGTGCGCGGGGGCGCCTGGCCCGCGCCGTCCGCGGCGCTCGATCTGGATCCGTTCCCGCCGCCGAGCGACACCGGGCTGCCGCTCTGCGCGTTCGGCGCCGTGCTGGCGCCGCTCGACCTCGCCGCGGCCTCCGCGCCGACCGGGGCCTCGGCGGGCCCCGCGGCCTCGGCGCGCACAGCGACGGAATCCGACGCCGCGGCGTGGGCCGAGCTGCTGCGGGCGACGGGCGGTGAGCTGAGCCGCGCCGCGCGCGCGCGCCGCCCACCGGGGTTGCCCCGCGCGGCGAGCGTGTACCTCGACGCGCCGCTCGCCGCGGGCGTCGCGGCGCGCCTGCGCGCGGGCGATCCGCTCGACGCCGCCCTCCAGGGCGAGCTCGCGGCGCGGCGCGCGCGCGTGGTGCGGCACGCGCCGCTCGACGTGTGCGACGACGCGGCGCTGCGGGTCGCGCAGGTCGTGACCAGCCTCCAGCAGGGCGGCGCCGAGCGGATCGCGATCGACCTCGCGACCGAGCTGCCGCGCCGCGGCATCCGCTCGCGCGTCTACGCGGTGTACCGGCCGACCCGCCCCACGTTCGGCGCGCCCCCGGGGACGCTCGACC
>JAICEP010000380.1 GCA_025924095.1 Sorangium sp. | reverse complement strand
CCGCTCTCCGAGGCCGGCGATCGCATCCAGCGCGCGCTCCTGGCCGCGGAGGACCGGCGGTTCGCGCGCCACCCCGGCGTCGACCCGATCGCGATCGCGCGGGCGCTCGGCCAGCTCGCGGCGGAGCGGCGCGTCGTCTCGGGCGCGTCCACGATCACGCAGCAGCTCGCGCGCGCGCTCGTCCCGCGCCCCCGCACCGTGCGCGGCAAGCTCGGCGAGATGGCGCTCGCGCTCCGCATCGAGGCGTCGCTCTCGAAGCGCGAGATCCTGGAGCAGTACCTGAACCGCGTCGCCTTCGGCCCGGGCCTGCGCGGCGTCGAGGCGGCCAGCCGCTTCTACTTCGACAAGCCCACCGCGGACCTGTCGCTCGCGGAGGCCGCCGCGCTCGCCAGCATGCCGCGCGGCCCCTCGCTGTACGATCCGCGCCGCGGCGCGGGGCCGCTCGAGCGCCGCCGGAACCGCGTCCTCGATCGCATGCTCGCGGCCGGCCTCGCCGGCGAGGCCGAGGTCGCGCGCGCCCGCGCCGAGCCCATCGCGCTCGCCCCGAAGGGCAGCGGCCTCGGCGCGCCGCACCTCGTCCACGCCGTGCTCGACGGCGCGCTGGGCCCGGCCGCCGTCCCCCCCGAAGGCGGCGCGGCGCCGCTGCGCGGCCGGGCGAGCTCGATCACCCTGACGATCGACCGCGGCCTCCAGCGCGAGATCGAGGTCCTCGCGCAGCAGACCGTCCGGGGCCTCTCGGACCGCGACGTCGGCGCCGCGGCGGTGGTGGTGCTCGAGAACGCGACCGGCGAGATCCTCGCGTACGTCGGCTCGCACGACATCGACGACGCCGCCGGGCTCGGCCACAACGACGGCGTCCTCGCGCTGCGCCAGCCCGGCTCCGCCCTGAAGCCGTTCGTCTACGGGCTCGCCATGGAGCAGCTCGGGTTCACGGCCGCGACCGTCCTGCCCGACGTCGAGCTCTCGTTCCCGACCGCGGAGGGCGGCAGCTACGTGCCGCGGAACTACGACGGGCGCTTCCACGGCCCTGTCCGCCTCCGGGACGCGCTGGCCAGCTCGTACAACGTCCCGGCGGTCTGGACGGCGGCCGCGCTCGGCCCCGAGCGCGTCCTCGCGCGGCTCCGCGAGCTCGGCCTGGGCTCGCTCGATCGCGAGGCGTCGCGCTACGGCGTCGCGATCGCGCTCGGCGACGGCGAGGTCCGGCTCCTCGATCTCGCGAACGCCTACGCCACGCTCGCGCGCGGCGGCCTCTACTTGCCGGTGCGCGCGGTGCGCGCGCTCTCTCTCTCGTCGCCCGCGGGCGGCGCCGGCGCGGCCCCCGTCGAGCCGCCCGCGGCGCCTCCGGGGCGCGGCGCGCGCGTCCTCGACGCCGCGCGCGCGCGGGTGATCGTCGACGTCCTCGCCGACGACAAGGCGCGCATCGGCTCGTTCGGCGAGGGCAGCGCGCTCGACCTGCCGTTCCCTGTGGCCGCGAAGACGGGCACCTCCAAGGGGTTCCGCGACAACCTCGCGGTCGGCTTCACGCCCGACGTCACGGTCGCCGTCTGGGTCGGCAACTTCGACGGCTCCCCCATGGGCGGCGTCAGCGGCATCACCGGCGCGGGCCCGCTCTTCCGCGACGCCATGCTCGCCGCCGCGCGTGTCCGGCCGCCGCGCCCCTTCGAGCCGCCCGATCCCGAGCTGCTCGCCGAGGTCGAGGTCTGCGGCCTCTCCGGCATGCGGCCGACCGCCGCGTGCCCGCACCGCCGCCGGGAGCTCCTCCCGCGCGGCGACGCCGCGGCGCTCGCGCCGTGCGACATGCACGAGGCCGTGCGCATCGATCGCCGCAACGGCCTGCGCGCCGGCGCCTGCCCGGACGCGGCGGTCGAGGAGCGCGTCTTCGAGCGCTACGACGCGGAGCTCACCGCCTGGGCGCGCGCCGCCGGCCGCCCCGTCGCGCCCGAGGAGGCGTCGCCCCTCTGCGGCCCGCTCCCCGGGGGCGACGGCGTCCCTCCGGCCGGCGCGCGCGTCCGCGTCGCGTACCCGCCTGACGGCGCCCGGTTCATCCTCGACCCCTCGGTCAACTCGCTGCAGGCGATCCGGCTCCGGGCCGACGTCCCGCCGGGGGTGCGCCGCGCGCGCTTCGTGCTCGACGGCCGCCCGATCGAGGTCGGTCCCCCGTTCGCGCTCGACTGGCCGCTCGTCGCCGGCGCGCACCGGCTCCGCGTCGAGGCGGACGGCGCGTCCGCCGGCGAGGAGATCGCGTTCTCGGTGGAGTGAGCGGCGGGCGAGGGGAGGCGCCCGCCGGTCGTGTTCAACCGGGCGCCCCCGCCGCGCGCGTCATCCGAAGAGCGGCAGGTCCTCTTCCTCGGAGAGCGGGAATCGCTGCACGAGCGGGTCGTCCGCGATCCCCGCGAGCTTGCGCAGCGCCTTGTGGACGTGCCCGGGCGTGATCCGGACGCCGCCCTCTCTGGGCTCGAGCGTCACCGGATCGACCTCGATCGGGTTGTGCCGATCGTCCGTCGCGCCGATCACCCGGTTTCCCGGGATGCCTGCGCCGACAAGCATCATGCTCGTGATGTTCCAGTGGTCCTTGCCGTTGCCCTCGTTGTAGCCCGGCGTCCGCCCGAAGTCCGAGCCCACGACGATGACGAGCCGGTCGGCGATGCCCTGCTCCTCCGCGGCGGTCAGGAGGAAGTCGACGCCGTCGCAGATCTGGGTGAGCCGCGGGATGTGGCTGTCGTCGTGGTTGCCGTGGGTGTCGAACCCGCCGATCGTCAGGTTGGCGCTGACGCAGATGCCGGCGCGGTAGGCCGCGAGCGCGACCTGCGCCTGCCGCTTCAGCGAGGCGCTCTCGAACTCCTCGGGCAGGAACTGGATGAGCTGCTTGAGCTCGTTCTGCCCGACGCGGGATGTGAAGAGCGTGCTCATCGCCTGCTTCACGTGGGGCAGGCGCTGCTGCTCGAGCTTCACCCCGTGCCGCGCCTGCCGCGCCTCGAGGATCCGCTTCATCGTCGCGTCGGTGTGGTACTGCTCGAGGTTCTCGTTGTTCGACGGATCGATCCTGTTCGGGTAGGCGAGCCGCTGCAGGAGGCCGGTGTCGGGCACGCGGGTGACGGCCACGAGGTTCGCCGTCGTGTCGTAGCCGCCGTTGCTGATGAACCCCATCGGCAGCTCGCCGCCGTGGACGCCGGCCACGAGCGCCGCGAAGCCGGGCTTGCCCTCGCGGAGCGTCCCGGACCACGTGTTGCGCACGCCCGCGTCATGGCTGTTCGTCGCGGTGTCGATGCCGTTGATGACGAGCAGCCGGCCGTGGTGCTTCTGGAAGAACTCGGCGTTGCCGCCGACCGGCGCGAACCTGAGGTTGCCGGCCGTCCCGATGTCCGCGTTCAGGTAGCTGCGGTTCATCGCCTCCCGCCGCTCCTGCTCCTCGACGCTCATCGCGCCCTTCGGATCGCAGAGGCTCGTCGGGTCCCAGCCGCCGCTCGCGTGGAGGTGGACCCAGAGAGGGCCTGTGTAGGGGCCGGCCGCCGCGGCGTCCCTCGACAGGGAGCCCGCTGCGACGACGCCAAGGCCCGCCATAGATGCCAGTTTGAGGAAATCTCGACGTTCCATGGCTGCTCCTACTGGTAAAGAAACCTGAAGTCCGACAGGAGATACGTCATCACGCTCATCCACGCGCGGATCGTGTACTTCTCGTCCCGCTGGAGCCTCTCCTCGTCGGGCAGCCCGTCGCGGGTCCAGTAGTCGTTGTTCACGTGGCAGGCGCCCGGCAGCCACGTCGAGAGCCGGCCCTCCTCGCCCTCCGGCTTCTTCATGCCCGCCTTGCCCTCTTCCCACGTCTCGAGGAAGACCTTGTAGGTCCGCTCGATCTCCGGGTCGCCGAGCTCGAGCGACTCGCCGAGCACCCGCTTGTGCAGGTACTGGATGTTCTGCTTGATCGCCTCGACGGCCGGCAGCACGTCGAAATCGTTCGTGTCCCGCGGCTCGAACGTCGCCTCGATGAAGGGGAAGAGGAGCCGCTCCTCCTGCGGGAGCTTCAGATCACGCGGCACCGAGATGCACGACATCTCGTTCGCCATCCGGTCGGCGACGTTGGCCATGATCCCGTTCGGCTCCGTGATCCGCTGGATCACCTCCTCCGAATCGATGCCGCCGTACAGCAGGCGGTAGGCGTCGCGCCGGAGCAGGAAGTCGTAGCGGCTGCCGTCGTCCTCGAACGCCCTCGGGCGCCACGGATACCCCGTCACCGCCCAGATCTTCCGGTGCAGCTGCTCGGGCCCGAGGAACCGCGTGCCGCCGAGCTGAGAGGGCGCGTTGCCCTGCGACGACGCCTGCTGGACGTTGCGCGCGCGAAAATAAGGGCTCTTGACGATGGCCTTGACGACCGTCTTCAGGTTGTAATCGCCGTCGGCGAAGTCGCGCGCCATCGCGTTGAAGGCGTGGTACTGGGCGAGGTACGCCCGGAACTTGGCGCTGAACTCCGGATCGTCGTTCGTCGGCGCGACGAGCGGCTTTTGCCCGGTGAGGCCGGTGTACATCGTGTAGACCGCCGCGAGCGCGAAGCGCGGGTCGTCGGCGACGCGCTTCGCCACCCACGAGAGCGCGCTCGGGAACTCGCTGAACGGCACCGACACGGCGCCGAAGCCCGGCGGCCGCATGTCCTCGTACCAGGCGTCGTCCGCCCGGTACCGCCCCGTCGAATCGAAGGTGTGGAACCCGCCCGACAGCGGGTCGAGGGCGGCGTGGCAGACGGTGCACGCCGCGTTGTTCATCGTCGGGTTGAAGTCGGTGATCTTCGTCTGATCGAGCGGCTGCTCGGCCGTCTTCAGGATGTCGGTGCCGAGGAAGTACTGATAGACCATCCTCGCCCGGTGGCGGTTCCTGTTGGTGCTCGTCGTCGGGTGCCTGGAGAGGAAGACCGGCGAGGTGAGCACGCCCGCGAGCGGGATCGGATCGCGCTTCGCCGGGACGAACTCCTCCGGATCCGCGTCGTTCTCGAACTCGGCCGTCACGCCGTACGCCCTGGCGGAGAACGGGTTCACGACCGTGTAGTCGGCGGTGAGGACCTCCTTGAAGGACCTGTCGTTCCGCACGATGTAGGCGATGAGCTCGAGCGGCTCCCGCCCGACGCCCCGGTTCGTCCAGGACTTCATCTTGTTGATGACGTCCTCCAGGTCGCGCGCGCCGTATTTCTCGACCAGCGCGGGATCCTGCGGGAGGCCGTTGTACCACTTCGGGTCGTACGCGTCGCTCCTCAGCAGATCGACGGCCGCTTCGCCGTTCAGGTAGCGATCGGTGAGGAAGAGATCGTTGTAGATCTCCTTCAGCCGCACATAGAACGCCTCCTCGGTGAGCAGCTGGTCCAGGATCGGATCGAGCGCGTCCATGCCGCTCTGCGCGACGGCCTGCTCCTCGGCCTCGGTGGGCAGGCGGCCGGCGAGCTCGAGGCTCGCCGTGCGGAGCGTCTCCTGCGGCCCGCTCATCACCACGCCGCCGAAGGACGCGTTGACGTCCGTCTCGCAGGACGACGGGCTCTTCGTGCGGTCGACCATCTCCCGGAGCGCCTCGTACTCGGGGCTGTCCACGCCGATGACGTGGCCGCCGCCGTGCTCGATCGTCTTCGTCGGCTTGAGGAGCACGTACGACTCGCCGCTCAGCTCGAGCCCCGCGAGCGATTTGAACGTCGCGAGGTTCTTGTCGAGGAAGCCCGCCTCGCTGCTCCCGGCGAGGATCAGCTTCGATTCCGCCGCCTGCCCCTGCGGGTTATGGCAGCCGATGCACTTCGTCGAGAGGATGGGGACCCACACCTTCTCGGCGAAGAACTGCTCGTCGGAGATGCACGGGCCGCCGGCCTCGCTGCTGCAACCGCTCGACGCGGACGCGAGCGCGGTCGCGCCCGCGGAGAGCCCGAGGAGCCCCAGGGCCGTCGCGGCGCGCTTCCGGAGTAACCATCCTGTTCTCGGCATAAGCATCCTCGCCGGGAGCGCCTGCGCGCGCCCCCGCGTTGAAGGGACCGGGAGTGCGGAGCCCCGAACCGCGTTGATCGACACACGGTCGAACAACCCAATGTGGGCTGTCGTTCAACGACGCCCGATGACGCGAGCTGGAGAAGCGCCCGCATCATCTCCTGCGTAGCCTCCCAGTCTAACCTCTCGATGGCCTTTCCCGCTATGCGCCAGACACATCGAAGGATCTGAATTTTCCCCGATACCTCTCGTGGTTGTGAAGTTTTGCGATACCACGCTGTGGCTCCTCCGGAAGGCGCGTACCCGGTGCGCCCAGGTGGGCGCAGTCATGCGGTGGCGGGGGCGTACGTGAATGTGGTCAAGTCCGGAGAAATCGAATAACCGTTGGAGATGAGCTCCACGAGGGATGCGACCCGCGCTCGCGCGGTTCAGTGGTTCGTTCGCGGCGGCACGCTGCGGGTGGCCGGCCGGGATCCTGTCAAGATCGGCGTCGCGCCGGTCGTGGTGGGGCGCGATCCGAGCTGCGGTGTGGTCGTCGACGATCCGGAGATCAGCTCGACGCATTGCGAGCTGCGCGCCGAGGGGCCCGGCGTGCTCGTCCGCGATCTCGGCAGCAAGAATGGGACGTTCGTGTCGACGGTGCGCATCCGCGACGCGATCTTGACGGCCGCGTGCGTGATCCAGGTCGGCGGCTCGGTGCTGGGCTTCGAGCCGCTCGACAAGGAGCGCGTCGACGTCGGCTTCGACGAGAGCTTCGGCCCGCTGATCGGCGCCTCGCCGCGGATGCGCCACCTGTTCCGTCTGCTGCGCGAGGTGGCCGCGACGGAGCTGTCGCTGCTCATCACCGGGGAGACCGGCACGGGCAAGGAGCTCGCGGCGCAGGCGATCCACGACGGCTCGGGCCGGCGCGGCGGCCCGTTCATCGTGGTGGACTGCGCCTCGCTGCCCGGCGCGCTGGCCGAGAGCTTCCTGTTCGGGCACGAGCGGGACGCCTTCCCGGGGGCGACCGAGCGCAAGGGCGGCGCTTTCCACGAGGCGAACGGCGGGACGATCTTCCTCGACGAGCTGGGCGAGCTGCCGCCCGAGCTCCAGCCGAAGCTGCTCCGCGTGCTGTCCGAGCGGAAGCTGAAGCGCGTCGGGTCGCGGGTCTACGAGCCCGTCGACGTGCGGATCGTCGCGGCGACCCGCCGCGATCTCGGCCGGAGCATGAACACCGGTCGCTTCCGGAGCGATCTCTTCTTCCGGATCGCCCAGATGCGCGTCGAGCTGCCGCCGCTCCGCGAGCGGCGCGAGGACATCCCGCTGCTCGTCGAGAGCGTCTGCGCGCGCCTCGGGTGCCCGGAGCGCGCCGTGGAGATGGTCAATCTCATCACGACGACGCTCGGCCAGCACGATTTCCCGGGCAACGTCCGCGAGCTCATGAACGTCACGAGCGTGGCGGCGAGCCTGCCGCCCGGGGCCGAGGCGATCGCGGCGATCCTCCCGCTCGAGGGCGGCGGCGACGTTGTCGCGCCGACGTCGGCCTTCGGCGAGGCGAAGCGGAGCGCCGTCGCGGCGTTCGAGCAGCGCTACTTCAGCGAGCTGATCCGCGCGACGAGCGGCAACGTCAGCGAGATGGCGCGGCGCGCCGGCATGGAGCGCCACCACGTGCGGATGTTCCTGCGGAAGCACGGGCTGACCGCGAAGCAGTGAGGCGCGGGCGGTGACATAAAATGCGCTCTCTGTGGCCTGCTTCGCCGTCCGAGCGCTAGAGCACCAATCATGTTGAAACCGGGAGAAATTTCACAGGGAGGCGGGGAGGAAGAAAAAAAAGAATCTCTCCCTCGCCGTCTCTCCCTCCCCGCCTCCCCGCCTCCCCGTGAAATTTCTGCTT
>JAICEP010000379.1 GCA_025924095.1 Sorangium sp. | reverse complement strand
GCGCGCCCGGGCGGCGCCGAGCAGCGCGCGGAGGTCCTGCGGGAGCAGGCTCGCGAGGGCAGGGCGCCGCGCGCCCCGGAAGATCGCCGGGCGGCCCCGGCCATGCGCCGCACCGTCGTGGTAGGCTGGCGAGATGGGCTCCGAGCCGAAGGTTCACCCGAGCGCCGAGACGGCGCTCCTCAAGGTCCGCTCCAAAGAGATCGCGTTCAGCCGCTTCCGCGTGCAGGTGACGGCCGGCCCCGACGCCGGGGCGTCCCAGGTGTCGGACGCGACGGAGTTCGTGATCGGCACGGCGCCCGGCAACCAGCTCATCCTGGCCGACCGGGCGGTTTCGCGGCACCATTGCGTGATCACCGTCACCCCGCGCGGCTTCCTGCTCCGCGATCTGGGCAGCAAGAACGGCACGACCCTCTCCGGTTTCCGCGTCGAGGCGGCCTACCTCCAGCCGGGCGCCACGCTCGGGCTCGGGCAATCGACGCTCCGCTTCGAGCCGCTCGCCGAGGAGATCCGCGAGCCGCTCGGGGACGAGGAGCGGTACGGCCGGGTGCTCGGGCAGAGCACCGCGATGCGCCGCATCTTCGCGGCGCTGCCGCGGATCGCCGCGTCGGACTCGACGGTGCTCATCGAGGGAGAGACGGGCACGGGCAAGGGCCTGCTCGCCGAGGCGATCCACGAGAGCAGCCCGCGGGCGGGCGGGCCGTTCGTCGTGATCGACTGCGGCTCCATCCCGCCGACGCTGATCGAGGCCGAGCTCTTCGGCCACGCGAAGGGGGCGTTCACGGGCGCGCAGGCGGCGCGCGCCGGCGCGTTCGAGGCCGCGCGGGGCGGCACCGTGCTGCTCGACGAGATGGGCGAGCTCCCGCTGGACATGCAGCCGAAGCTCCTGCGCGTGCTCGAGGAGCGACAGATCCGGCGCATCGGCACGATCGAGCCGATCAAGCTCGACATCCGGATCATTGCGACGACCAACCGCGATCTTCGCCAGGAGGTGAACCGCGGGAATTTCCGGTCGGACCTCTATTACCGGCTGAACATCGTCCGGCTCCGCGTCCCCGCGCTGCGCGAGCGCCCCGACGACATCGCGCTGCTCACGGCGCACTTCTACCGGCAGCTCGCGCAGGGGACGGACCAGACCCCGCCAGGCGACCTGCTCGATGCGTTCATGCGCCAGGACTGGCCGGGCAACGTCCGCGAGCTGCGCGGCGCGGTGGAGCGCGCGGTGCTGATGATCGATCCGGCGCTGTTCCGCGAGGCGGTGATGGGCTCGGGGGAGCGGGAGAGCGGCCCCCCGGCGCCCGAGGCGCTCCGGGACGACGATCTCAGCCTGTCGTTCCGAGAGGCGAAGGAGCGCGCCGTGGCGCGCTGGGAGCGGATGTATCTGAGGGCGCTCGTGCGCGAGAACGGCGGCAACCTCTCGCGCGCCGCCCGCGCGGCGCGGATGGACAGGAGCCACCTGCGCGAGCTCCTCCAGCGACACAGCGTCTCGGCGACCGAGGTGTGAGGCGCGAAGCTGCGCGGAAGTCCGACCTTCCCCGGCCGGACTTCCGTCGGGCGAGCCAGCGCCCGCCCGCTGCTGCGGGCGAGCAGGGGGCGCCGTCTACTGATTGGCCTTCTGCCGGTTCTCTCCCTTGAGCTCCTTGGCCTTCCCTTCCGCGGCCATCTGCTCGTTGTCGACAAGCTTTCCGATCCGGTTCTTGATGGCGCCGGCGGCCTCCTCGAGCGCGCCCTGCGCGCGCTCAGCCGCCTTGGCGTCCTCCTGCTGGCCCTTTCCTCGGAGCTCCTTGGCGCGGCCCTCCGCTTCCATCTGCTCGTCTCCCATCAGCTTGCCGAGGCCCTTCTTGATCTTGCCGCCCAGCTCGTCGGCAGCCCCTTCATTGCGGTCGCTCGCGTTGCTCATTGTACCCTCCTCCGGGTGGACACCCGCAGAACCTGTCTGCGGTGCGCCATGGCCTCTGCACCTGGCACCTGGCAACATCATCTAGCAACCGCTGCGCCACCGCGGCGCGCCGGGTCTTGTTGAGGTCGTGAAGGCGATTGGGGCAGGCTACCTCGCTCGCCCTCTGTTTTTCAGCTCGCCTGAGACAATACGCCACGCTGCCCTCAGGCAAGCCGTCGCACAGCGCAAGCCGACCGTCCTGGCTCTCCAGAACGCATTCTGCGCCGCGGTCGGATTTCGCCACGGAAAGGTGACCCGGCGCTCTGTCCGCGGCGCTCAGCTCGCCCGTGGGCCTGTGGAGAGGCCGGACTCCACGGCATGGCGCGGCGCTTGCTGAACAGGCTGCATAGCAACCAGGAGCGCTTCGCTCCAATCCGGGAGGTTCATCATGTCGTTCATTCTCTTTCTCCTGTTTGGCCTCGTCATCGGCGCTCTGGCGCGCCTTATTGTCCCGGGGCGTGAGCCTGGCGGGTGGGTCGTCTCGATGATCATCGGCGTCGTCGGCTCGTTCGTCGGCGGGCTGCTCGGCCGCATGCTCTTCATGTATCGCGAGGGCGAGCCGGCGGGGTTCTTCATGTCCCTGATCGGCGCCATCCTGCTCACCGCCGGGTATCAGGCGATCGCGCGGCGCCGTTCGGTGGTATGAAAGGGGCGATTGACCCTCTCGTGAGGCGCTACGCCCGAGCTCGTCCCGGGGCGCGACGTGGAGGAGCTCTCGCTCCGCTGCAGTGCCCTGTGGCGTCCGGGATCGCCTCGGGTCGACCGCACGACGAGCGGCGGATGAGGCGTCGCTGTTCATGAGCCCGATCTCGGGCTCAGGCGCCGCGGCGCTCTCCTCCCCCTCGCGGTAGGCCGGAGGGGGCCCTGCTCGTCGCATGGCTCATCCCCCCCAGGGTCGTGCGACGAACAGGACCTCCTCTGGCCGGCTTGCCCGGTAGAGCTTGACGCGGCAGGATGCTTTGGGCTTGCTAGCGCGCTCCGCGCTCTCGCCCAAGGTCCTGGCCATGTCGTTCTCCATTCTGCCCCCGCCGATCACGCCCCTCGCCGCGATCCTGCCGTCCGAGCCGTTGCTCCTCATGGGCGCCGGTCCGGTGCCCATCCCGCAGGCGGTCGCCCAGGCGAACGGGGTCATCATCAATCACCTCGGCCCCACCATGGATCGCGTCATCCAGAACGTGAAGTACATGGCGGCCTACGCGTTCCAGACGCGCAGCGACAAGATCATCGGCCTCGCCGGGCCCGCGTCCGCGGCGATGGAGATGGCCGTCTCGAACCTGTGCTGGCCCGGGCGCAAGGTCCTCTGCCTGAAGGTGGGGACGTTCAGCGGGCGCCTCGGCGAGATGGCGCTCGGCGTCGGCGCCGACGTGACCTTCCTCGAGGGGCCGCCCGGCCGGCCCGTGACGCTCGCGGACGTGCGCGAGGCGATGAAGAAGCAGCGCTACGACGTGGTCACGATGGCGCACGGCGAGACGTCCTGCGGCGTCCGCATGGTGGAGCTGCCGGAGATCTGCAAGCTCGCGAAGGCGCAGGGCACCCTCACGATCGTCGACGCGGTGGTCACGCTCACGGCCATGCCGGTGCACATGGACGAGTGGGGCATCGACGTCGGCATCGTCGGCGGGCAGAAGGCGCTGTCGTCGATCCCGGGCGTGTCGGCCTGTGCGTTCTCGCAGGACGCGTGGAAGGTCGTCGAGGAGCGCCCCTCGCCGCGGCCGCACTGGTGCTACGACGCCACGCGCGCGCAGCGGTTCTGGGGCTACCAGCAATACCACTACACCGCGCCGGTGCCCGGCGTGCTCGCGCTGCACGAGGCGCTGCGCCTCGTCTGCGAGGAGACGCTCGAGCGGCGGTTCCGCCGCCACGAGATGAGCTCCCTGGCGATGCAGGCGGGCCTCGAGGCGATGGGGCTCGAGCTGTTCGCTTCGAAGGACGTGCGCCTCAACAGCGTGCTCGCCATCAAGCTGCCGGCCGGCGCCGACAGCGCCCGGATCCGCGAGTACATGACCAAGGCCTTCCGCGTCGAGATCTCGGGCGCCT
Source organism: Sorangium sp. (assembly GCA_025924095.1). GTDB lineage: Bacteria > Myxococcota_A > Polyangia > Polyangiales > Polyangiaceae > Sorangium. Next base: position 3,851 of record JAICEP010000379.1, on the reverse strand, counting down.
TCGGCCTGAACATCGTGCGCGTCGGCCAGATGGGCGAGCAGTGCCGCTCGCACAACCTGTTCAAGACGCTCTACGCCATGGGCATGAGCTTCCAGCGCGAGGGCGTGAAGCTCGACGTCTCCGAGGGCATGGCCGCGCTCGAGCAGGGGCTCGCGGGCGACCGTGAGTACTTCGTCGACTAGCTCCGCCCGCCGGCGCCGCTAGCTCCGCCCGCCGGCGCCACCGGCGGTCCGGGGAGGGATCACCTGGTTTTCGCCATGTGTCGCGGCGGTGAGCGCCGGCTCGCGGCGCTGCGCGGCCTCGAGCCGGCTCCGGTGCGCGTCGAGCAGGTCGCTGCGCGTCAGCATCCCGAGCACCTTGCGGGGCGCCTGCCTGGACACGACCGGGAGCCTGCCCACGCCCTCGGTGACCATGTGATCGGCGGCCTCGCGGAGGGAGCTGTCGTCGAACACCACGGCGGGCGGCCGCCGGATGAGGTCGCGGATCGCGAGCGCGCCGGGCTGCTCGGTGAGCACCTCGCGCTGGGTGACCACGCCGACGAGCTCCCCTCCGCCGTCCACGACCGGGAAGCCCTGGTGGCGCGAGCCCTCCGCCTGCGACAGCAGAAAGGCGCGGGCCGCCTCGACCGTGCCGTCGGCGGCGAGCGTCACGGCGGGGCGGGAGGCGGCGTCGCGCACGGTGATCTGCGCCAGGTGATCGGCCGCGTACTCGGCCATCACGCGCGCGCCGCGGCGGGCGAGCTTCTCGGTCATGATGGAGTGCCGCATCAGCAGGCTCGAGACGAGGAACGCCGCGCTGCAGCCGCCGAGCAGCGGCAACAGCCCCATCGGCTGCCGGGTCGTCTCGAACGCGAAGACGACCGAGGCGAGGAGCGCCCGGGAGGCGCCCGCGAAGATCGCCGCCATCCCGACGAGCGCGGCGACGCGCGCGTCCACGCCGAGCCAGGGAAAGAGCGCGGCGGCGGAGAGGCCGAGGATCGCGCCGAGCCCGCCGCCGATGGTGAAGAGCGGCGCGAGCGTCCCGCCCGAGGTGCCGCTGCCGAGCGCGATCGACCAGGAGACGAACTTCAGCAGCGAGAGCGACACGAGCGCGGCGAGCGCGAGGCGGCCGCTCAGGATGTCGTCGATGTTGTCGTACCCCACGCCGAGCGTCTGCGGCGCGACGTAGCCCACCGCGCCGATCGCGATGGCGCCGATCGCCGGCCACCACATCCAGTGGAGGGGCAGCCGCTCGAACGCCTCCTCGATCGCGTAGATCGCGCGGGTCGCGCCCATCGCCGCGAGGCCGAGCGCCGCGCCGAGCGCGATGTAGAAGACGAGCGCCGGGCCGGTCGAGGGCGCCACGGCCGCCATCTCGAACGCCGGCGCGGTCTCGCCCGCGGCCAGACGCGCCGCGGCGGCCGTGGAGGCGGCGAGGGCGACGGGGATCACCGAGCGCGGGCGGTACTCGAAGAGCAGGAGCTCGATGGCGAGCAGCACGGCCGCCACCGGGCTCCCGAAGGTCGCCGACATGCCCGCCGCCGCGCCCGCGGCGAGCAGCGTCTTGCGCTCGTCCGCGGTGATCCGGAGCAGCTGCCCGAGCAGCGAGCCGAGCGCACCGCCGGTGGCGATGATGGGGCCCTCGGCGCCGAACGGACCGCCGGTGCCGATGGCGATCGCCGCGGAGAGCGGCTTGAGCAGCGTCATCCGCGGCGGGATGCGGCTCTGGTTGAAGAGCACCTGCTCCATCGCCTCCGGGATCCCGTGGCCGCGGATGGCCTGGGAGCCGTAGCGCGCCATCACGCCGACGACGAGCGCGCCGGCGATCGGCACGACGAGCACGAGCGCGCCCACCTGGTGCTCGGCGGGCGACGCGGGCGCGGCGGACAGCCGGCCGAAGAACGCGAGGTTCGTGATGACGGCGATGAGCGCGGTGAGCAGCTCCGCCGCGAGGAAAGCGACGCCGGCGACCGCGATCGCGAGGCCGCTCACGAGGACGACCCGCCGATCGACGGCGGCCCTGGGGGCGGGGACGTGGAGGACCTCGAGGGCCGGGCCCATCGAGGGGGCGACCGGGATGCTCTCGGCGACCGCGGTGTGTGGGGCGTTCACGCTCGACATGTCAGCTCTCGTCTCCGGTGGTGGCGGCGAGGGCTTCTTCGCCCTCGAAGAACAGGGGAGGGGCCTCGTCGCCGGCGCCGAGCGCCCGGGCGAGGGTGGTGAGGCTCTGCGCGAGCCCGCGGCGCTCGTCTTCCGGCAGGCGGTCCACGGCGGAGATGAGCTCGGCCTGCACGGTGCGCGGCGCGCGGCGGAGCAGCGCGCGACCGGCGGGGGTGAGCGAGATCTCGGTCCGGCGCGCGTCCTCCGGCGAGGGGCGCCGGGTGACCAGCCCGCGCTCGGCGAGGCGCGTCACCACGACCGACACCGAGCTCTGGTGGGTGAGCGTGCGCCGCGCGAGCTCGGCGACCGACGCGGCGGCCGCCTGTTCGAGCTGCTGCAGCACGAACAGCTGCGCGCTGCTCAGGCCGAGACGCCGCTCGCACGCCCGCGAGGAGACGCGCAGGCGCTGCACGATGGCGCGGATCGCGTCCATGACCCGCTGCGCGTCCGGCCCGCCGGGGGCCTGCCGCTCGGCGACCTTCCGGCGCGCTGGTGGAGATGCATGGGAGCCCATATATTTGGCGCGAAGCTACGCCGCGCGCCGACCGGGCGCAAGCGGCGCGCGGCGCCTCGCGGGGTCAGCGGGGGCCGAGGCGGGGCCGTCCTCGACGGGGTACGCCGGGACGGGCGGCAGAGGCGGTCTTCCACGTGGGCGTGCGGCGCGCGGCGCGCGTCCACGTGGAAGACCGCCCATCGGGCGGACCGTGCGGGGGATCCTTCGCGGGGCGTCGCCTGCGCGGGCGATCCAGGCTAAGAACCGGCCCTCCCACCATGACCTTTCAAGACCTCATTCTCACCCTGCAGAAGTTCTGGGCCGATCGTGGCTGTCTCATCGTGCAGCCGTACAACTCGGAGGTCGGCGCTGGCACCTTCAACCCGGCGACGTTCCTGCGCGCGCTCGGCCCCGAGCCCTGGAATGTGGCCTTCGTCGAGCCTTCCCGGCGGCCCGCGGACGGTCGTTACGGGGAGAACCCGAACCGTATGCAGCAGTTTCACCAGTTCCAGGTGATCCTCAAGCCGAGCCCGCTCGACATCCAGGACCTCTACCTGGAGTCGCTGCGCGCGATCGGCACGAACCCGCTCGATCACGACGTCCGGTTCCTCGAGGACGACTGGGAGTCGCCGACCCTCGGGGCGTGGGGGCTTGGCTGGCAGGTGTGGATCGATGGGCTCGAGATCTCGCAGTTCACCTACTTCCAGCAGATCGGCGGGATCGACTGCCGCCCCGTCTCCGGCGAGCTCACGTACGGCCTCGAGCGGATCGCGATGTACCTGCAGGACAAGGACAGCATCTACGACGTCGTCTACTCGGACAGAGGCGGGAAGGTCGTGCGCTACGGGGATCTCTACCAGCGCGCCGAGTGGGAGTGGTCGACGTACAACTTCGAGGAGGCCGACATCCCCGAGCACTTCGCGGCGTTCGACGTGTGCGAGGCCGAGGTGAAGCGGCTCCTCTACCGGGGCGCGGATCCGGCGGCGAAGGGGGTGGCGATCGATCCGAAGAAGGCGCTCGTGCTCCCGGCCTACGATTTCGTGGTGAAGGCGGCGCACCGCTTCAACGTGCTCGACGCGCGGGGCGCCATCAGCGTGACCGAGCGGCAGCGCTTCATCGGCCGGGTGCGCGCGCTCGCGCGGGCGGTCGCCGAGACGTACCTCGCGCAGCGCGAGGCGCTCGGGTTCCCGCTCCTCGGCGAGCAGGCGAAGGCGGCGGAG
>JAICEP010000378.1 GCA_025924095.1 Sorangium sp. | reverse complement strand
GGACGCGGGCGGCGCCGGCGGGCCCGCCGCTCGGGACGACGACGCGCCGCCGCCGCCGCCGCCGCCCGCCGCGACGGAGCGCGGCGGGAGCGGGTTGGCCTCGTGCGCGGAGCACGTGCCGCCCGGCGCGACGCGGCCCAAGCTCCAGGAGACGTTCCCGAAGAACGGGTTCAGCGGGTACGCCGCGCCCCTCGAGATCACGGTCGCGCACGGCAAGGGCGAGACGGTGCTGCCGGAGGGGTTCAAGGTCCAGGGCGACAGCGACGCGGCGCGCGCGCTGGAGAAGGCGGGGTTCATCCTGCCCGAGGCCGACGCGGGCGCCGGGCCGACCCGCACGACGACGGCGACCGAAACGGGCGCGACGACCCGGCTGGTCATCCCGTTCGTCCCGCTCCCCAAGGAGCCGGGCAGGAGCGTGCTGCAGCTGCCGCCGGTGCCGATCGCCGTGTCCCGCGCGAGCGGCGAGCTCGTCACCGTCTGCACCCGGCCGCACGAGATCGTGGTCGAGGATCCGATCGCCAACGAGCGGGATCCCAAGGTCAGGCCGAACCCGCCGCCGCGGCCGCAGCGGGAGGAGTGGGTGCTCGCGAAGCAGCTCACGGCCGGCATCCTCATCGGCGCGGCGCTCGGGCTCATCGTGGCCTGGCTGGTCCGGCGCTGGATGCGCCGGCCCCGCGTTGTGGCCGCCCCGCCGCCCAAGCTGCCGTGGGTCGCCGCGCTCGAGGAGCTCGAGGCGCTCCGGCGCTCGAGCCTGCTCAGCGAGGGGCGGACCGACGAGTACTTCGACCGCGTGAGCGACAGCGTGCGCAAGTACCTCGGCGCGCGGTACGGCTTCGACGGCCTCGAGACGACAAGCGACGAGATGCGCGCGCTGCTCGCGCGGGTGCGCCCGCCCGTGCCGGTGCTGCCGCAGATCGCGCGGTTCCTCGCCGACTGCGACCTCGTGAAGTTCGCGCGCCTCCAGCCGAGCGAGGCCGACTGCCTCGAGGCGATCGAGCGCGGCGAGGTCGTCGTGCACCGCACGACGCCGCCGGCGGTGCGGCCCTCCGAGGGCGCAGGGCCCGGAGGCCCGCCCGCCGCCAAGCAGCCCCCGCCCGCTCGCCCGTCCCGGGCGCCGGAGGAGGCGCCTTGAGCCGCGCGAGGCGCGCGGCGCTCGCGATCGGGGCGACGCTTGTCGTCGCCGCGCTCGCCGGCGTTTACCCCTACCTGGCCCGCCGCGACGCCTGGACGGGCGCGAGCTGGCAGACCCCGTGGTTCTTGCTCGCGCTCCTCGCGGTGCCGGTCGTCTGGTACTGGGGCATCTTCGCGGAGGACGCGCGCAAGCCGCGGCTCCGGCTCGGCACGGTCGCGCCGCTCGCGCGCGGCCCGCGCGGCCTGCGCAGCCACCTGCGCGACCTGCCGGGCGTGCTGCGCACCGTCGCGCTCGCGCTCCTGATCCTGGCGATGGGGCGGCCGGTCAGCGTGCTCCGCGAGCAGCGCACGGACGACAGGGGCATCGACATCGTCGTGGCGCTCGACCTGTCGGGCTCGATGCGCGCGATCCTCGACGCGCGGCCGAGCGACCTGCCCGGCCAGCCGAAGCTGCCGCGCAGCAAGCGGCTGACCCGGCTCGACACGGCCAAGCTCGTCCTCCAGGACTTCATCGGCCGCAGGAAGACCGATCGCCTCGGCGTCGTCGTCTTCGGCAAGGCCGCGTACGTGCTGTCGCCGCCGACGCTCGACTACCACCTGCTGACGCAGATGGTCTCGCAGATGACGCTCAACGTGATCGACGGCAGCGCGACGGCGATCGGCGACGCGGTGGGCACCGCGGTCGCCCGCCTGCGCAGGAGCGACGCGCAGTCGAAGGTCGTCATCCTCCTGACCGACGGCGACTCGAACGCGGGGTCGATCTCCCCCGAGTACGCGACCCACCTCGCGACCTCGCTCGGCGTGAAGGTCTACACGATCCAGATCGGCACCGACGACGAGGTCGAGGTCGAGGACGGCGTCGATCTCTTCGGGCAGCCGCGCTACGTGCGCCACCGCTTCCCGGTGAACCCCGCGCTGCTCCAGGAGATCGCGCAGAAGACCGGCGGGGAGTCGTACGTGGCGACCGACGCGAAGGCGCTCGCGGACAGCATGCACGACGTGCTCGACCGGCTGGAGACGACCCGCTTCGAGGCCTCGAGCGCCGCGTACGAGGATCTCTTCCCGTTCCTGCTCCTGCCCGGGGTGTTGCTGATCGGGCTCGACGCGCTCCTGCGCGCCTGGTTGCTCCGGAGGTTCCCGTGAACTTTGCGGCCCCGTGGTTCCTGCTCGGCACGGCGTTCGCCGCGCTGATCGGCCTCCTGCTCATCCTCGGCGGCTTCGGCGTGGCGCGCGCCATCAAGCGCTTCGGCGACGAGGATCGCGTGAAGGCGCTCACCACCGCCGACCCGGCGAAGCGCCGCGCGTGGAAGGGCGTCCTCCTCGTGCTCGCGACCGCGCTCGCGTTCGTGGCCGCGGCGCGGCCTCAGTACGGCAAGGGCACGCGGCTCGTGCCGGCGACCAACGTCGACGTGGTGGTCGTGCTCGACTACTCGAAGAGCATGTACGCGCGCGACGTCGAGCCTTCCCGCATCTTCCGGGCGAAGGTCGAGGTCGCCCGCCTGATCAAGGATCTCGAGGGCGCGCGCTTCGGCGCGGTCGCGTTCGCCGGCGAGCCGATGGGCTTCCCGCTCACCGCCGACGGCGCCGCGATCGCTCAATTTTTCCGCCAGCTCGACCCGAACGACATGCCGATCGGCGGCACCGCGATCGCGCGCGCGCTCGACCAGGCGAACGATCTCCTGAAGCGCGATCCGAAGTCCGCCGAGCACAAGCGGATCATCCTGCTCGTCACCGACGGCGAGGATCTCGAGGGCTACCCGCTGAGCGTCGCCCAGGCGATCGGCGCCCAGGGCACGACGGTCCACGTCGTGCAGATCGGCGGTCGCACGCCGGAGCCGATCCCGGAGATCGGCCCGGACGGCCGCATCGTCGGGTGGCGGACCGACCGCCAGGGCAAGCCGCTCACGACCGAGCTATCGCTGTCGGGCGAGCAGCAGCTCGCGTCGATCGCGCAGGCGACGCCGGGCGGGCAGATCATCCGCGCGGAGAAGGGGACCACGGGCATCGAGACGATCGCGGCGGAGCTCAGGCGGCAGATGAAGAGCGAGCTCTCGGAGCGGGTCGAGACGGTCTATGCGGACGTCTACTTCTACCCGCTCGGCCTCGCGATCCTGCTCCTCATCGCCGAGGTGTTCCTCAAGGACGCTCCGCGCCGGCGGTTCGTGGCGACGAGCCCCAAGGCCACGCCGAAGCGCGCCGCGCTGCTGAAGGGGCGCGCGGGGGGCGCAGACCTCGCCGCGGAGGCGGGGCCGGCGGCGGAGGGCAACGCGGGAGGGCAGCATGCCGCGTCGTGATCGCAAGCGGGTAGATCTCTCCGGGTTCTTCGCGCGCCACGGGCGCTGGCTCGCGATGGGGCTCGCCGCGGCGTGCCTCACCGGGGCCGCGTTCTCGGCGACGACGGGGTGCAGCGGGTGGGATCCGTCGTCCCCGTTCGAGCGGAACGCGCCGGCGGTCGATCAGGCGATCCGCGATCTCGACGCGGGCGACCTCGAGTCCGCCGAGCAGGCGCTCGAGAGCTACCTGGGGACGGGCGCGTGCAGCGACGCCGGCATCGGGCTGCCCGACTCCGTGCGCCAGAAGCCGAACGGCTCGTTCGACCTCGGGCTGACTTTGTTCCACCTGGCCGAGCGCTACGGCCACCGGTTCGGCGACGAGGGGCTCGCGGACGGCGGGCCGGAGCAGGAGCAGAACGACGCGCTGCGCGGGATCGAGATCGACTGCGCGCTGATCCTGGTGAAGGCGATCGGCGCCGATCCGAGCGTGCCGGCCGACCTGCGCGCGCGCGCCCGCTACCTCGCGGGCAACCTCGAGTTCTTGCGGCGCAAGTACGAGGACGCCGTGACGTATTACGACCAGGCGCTGGCCATCATCCCCGGCATCTTCGAGGAGGCGGGCGGCGACGGCATCGGCCGGGACGCGGCCTGGAACCGGGCCATCGCGCTGCGGCGCATCGAGGAGCAGAAGGACGCCGCGCCGCCGGACGCCGAGCCCGATGCCCCGCCGGACGCCGAGCCCGACGCACCGCCGGACGCCGAGCCCGACGCCGGCGACGATGGCGGCGAGCCGGACGCCGGCGACGATGGCGGCGATCAGGATGCCGGCGACGACGGCGGCGATCAGGACGCCGGCGACCAGGACGCCGGCGACCAGGACCAGAGCCCTGACGCCGGCCCGCAGGATCAGCCGCCTGACGCGGGCCCGCCCGAGCAGCCCGAACCGCCGCCCGAGCAGCCCCAGGAGCAGCCGCCGACCGGGCGGCAGGACGATCGCATCCTCGACCAGCTCGAGGAGGCGCCGACGTACCAGGAGCAGGAAGCGAAGAGCAAAGCCGGCATGCGCCGCGGCCGCGCGATGGAGGACAAGTGACGCGCCCGCCGCGCTCCGTCGCCTCGCTCGCGCTCGCCGCGCGCTCCCCCGCCCCGCTCACGCTCGGCGCCCCGCGCCTTGCGCCGCTCGCGACGGCGCTGCTCTTCGCGCTGCTCGCGCTGCTCGCCCCGCTCCGCGCGCGCGCCCAGCAGCCGGAGCTCTCGGCGCGCGCGAGCTCCACCGAGGTCGAGGTCGGCGAGCCGTTCACGGTCGAGGTGAAGGCGCTCGTGGAGCGCGGCGCCGGCATGCCGTCCGATCCGGAGCTGCGCGTCCCGCCCGACCTCTCCATCGCCTCCGGCCCGAGCATCGGGACACAGATGAAGACGCAGCTCAGCGGCGGCGTGATGACCACGCAGCTGGGCATCAGCGCGACGTGGCAGATCGTCGCGAACAAGCCCGGCCGCTACACGATCCCGGGCCCCCCGTTCGTGTGTACCGGCTGGCGCCGGCCGGCGGATCCGATCCTGATCAAGGTCGTGCCCGCGAGCGGGCGGCCGCGCCGGCCGAACAACCCGTTCCTGCTGCCCGGCGGCCCGCTGCACGGCTTCCCGTGGCCGTTCAGCGGTCCGGGCGGCCTCCTGGACGACGAGGTGGTCGAGGACGAGCCCGAGGACCAGGCGCCGGAGCTCGCGATGCCGAGCGAGCCCGCCCCGGTGGTGTTCCTGCGCGCCATCCCCGACAAGACGACCGCGGTGGTCGGCGAGCAGGTCACCGTCTCGTTCTACCTGTACTTCCGCGAGAACGCGGAGATGAGCGAGCCCCGCGCCGCGCCCACCGCGGACTTCCTCCGCCACCCCCTGCTCGAGGACCCGCGCCACGAGCGGCCCGTGTACACGCGGGTCGGGGGGCACCGCTACGCGGCCCGCCTCGTCGACAAGCTCGCGCTGTTCCCGCTGAAGGCGGGCGAGCTGCACACGGGCAGCATGCAGGCGCGCATCACGGGGCGACGGATCGGCGCGCGCGTGCTGCGCGAGTCGAACGACGTGGTCGTCCGGGTCACCGAGCCGCCGCTCGCCGGCCGCCCGTCCGGCTACGTCCTCGGCGACGTCGGTCAGTTCACCCTGAAGGCGACGGTGCAGCCGCGCCAGATCGAGCAGGGCGGCTCGGTGGCCGTGACCGTGCAGGTCGCGGGCACCGGCAACTTCCCGCAGTCGCTCCGGGTGCCGGAGCGGACCGGCCTCGAGTGGCTCGACCCCGAGAAGCGCGAGTCGCTCGAGCCGCGCGGCGGCGCGATCGGCGGCTTCCGTTCGTTCGGCTACGTCGTCCGCGTCCAGGAGAGCGGCGCGGTGGATCTCGGGAAGATCGAGCTCCCCTACTGGGATCCGGCGCAGAAGCGCTACGTCGTCGAGAGCGCCGAGCTCGGCGTCAGCCAGGTGACCCCGGTCGCGCCGCCGGCGCCGTCCGGGCCGCCGTCCGGAGCGCCTGGCGCCGACGACGCCGCCGGCAGCGCCGGGCCGTTCGCCGGGATCCCGGGGCTCCGCACGTCGCTCGGCCCGTACTCCCCGCCCGCGACGCTGCCCCTCGACGGGGCGCCGTTCTGGCTGCTCCTGGCCGCGCCGCCGCTCGTCGTCACGCTGTTCGGCGCGGGCGATCGGCTCGTGCGCCGGGCGCGCGAGCGCCGCGCGGCGGGCGCGAGCTCGCCCGCCCGGCTCGCCGCGGTCGCGCAACGCGAGGCGGAAGAGGCTGCCGCGCAGGGGGATCTCGGGGCGACGGCCGCGGCGCTCGAGCGCGCCGTGCACCGGGCGATCGAGTCCGCGACGGGCCTCCGCTCTCGCGGCGTCCTGCTCGCGGCGCTCCCGGACGAGCTCGGCCAGCGCGGCCTCCCCGAGCCGCTGTCGGCGCGCGCCTGCGAGGCGCTTGCCGCGTGCGAGGCGATCCGGTTCGAGCCGGCCGCGCAGGAGGGCGGCGCGGCGGCCGCCGCGGCGCTCCTCGAGAAGGGCCGCGCCGTCATCACCGAGCTCGCCCGAAGGAAGCCGGCATGAACGGCCGCCGCCGCAGGCGCCGTCTCGCCGCCGCGCTCCTCCTCGCCGCGTGCCTCGCGCCGGCGCTGCCCCCCGCGGCGCGCGCGCAGCCGGCGGGGCCGCCGGAGGCGCTGTTCCAGCAGGGCACGGCGGCGCTCGGCCGCGGCGAGTACGGCGCGGCGGTCGACACGTTCGAGCTGCTCGCCGACCGCGGCTTCGTGCATCCGGACGCGAGCTACAACCGCGGCCTCGCCTACGTCACGCGCCTCCGCGAGGGCGCGGATCGCCCCGGCGACCTCGGCCGGGCGGCGGCCGCCTTCGAGGAGGCACTGCGCCTCCGCCCGGGCGACGCGGACGCGGATCGCGCGCTCGATCTCGTGCGCGCCGAGATCACCCGCCGGCGCTCGCGCCGCGCCGCGGATGCGGTCGACGCGCGCCCCACGCTCGACCGTGTCATCGTCGGCCTCGCCTCGGAGCGCACCTGGGCGGCGGCCGCGCTCCTCGCGTCGCTGCTGCTATCGCTGGGCGTGGTCCTGCGGCGCCGTCCGGCCGGCCCCGCGCACGTCGCGGGCAGCGTCCTCGCGCCGACGGCGCTCGTCGCGCTGCTCGCGCTGGTGCCGCTCACCTATGCGGCGCGGCACCTCCGCCTCACGACCCGGGCAGGCGTCGTGGTCGTCCCCGAGGTCCGGCTCCTCGACGAGGGCGGGCGCGCGCTGCCCGCCGCGGCGCAGAGCCCGATCCCGGAGGGCGCGTCGGTCGAGGTCGCCAGGAGATCGGGCGGGCTGGCGGAGGTCCGCTGGGGAGCGACGGAGGGGTGGGTTCCGGCGTCGAGCATTCGGTTGCTCGCTCCATGAGCCGCGCCATCGTGTGCTAGGTTGTCCGCGTGTGGGTACGCCGCGCAGCCATTCGCCCCGTCCCCTCGTACGCTCAGGTGCCTGCGCGCGTCCTGTCCGAGATCGAGGATCAGCTCGCCGAGGATGACGACGACTCGCGCAAGCAGCTCGACGACGCGTTCACGCGCTTCGAGCAGACGCAGCCTGCGCTGGCGGACCGGATCTCCTCGGTGCTCTCCGGCCCGCTCGACGAGACGGCGCTCGCCCTCGGCTACTTCCTGACGCTGGCCATCTGGCTCGCCTTCGACGAGCTGTTCGGCCAGGACCTCGACGAGGTCACCGAGACGGCGCTCACGGGCGTCGAGGAGTCGCTGAACCTGGACGAGCAGATCCGCCTCCACGACCCTGCCGAGGCGGTCGACTCGGACGACGTCATCGCGATGGAGCAGCCCGACGTCCTCGCGTTCGTGCAGGAGCACCTCGACGCGGCGCTCGAGGCGAACGCGCACGAGGTCGACGTCGACGACGTCCACGCGATCTACCGGGTGGTGCTGATCGAGGT
>JAICEP010000377.1 GCA_025924095.1 Sorangium sp. | reverse complement strand
GTGTCCGGCGGCGCCGCCGAGCCCGCCGGCGGCGGCGCCGCGAGCGCCTCCGGCAGCGCCGCCGAGCGCGCCGGGGACGACGCCGCCAAGGCGCTGCCGGACGGCCCGGTCGGGGCGCCGTCGCCGCCCGCGCGGGCGCTCAGGAAGCCGAAGACCGCGAGCGCGGCGACCAGCGACAGGCCGATGCCGGCCAGCGCGACGGCGAGCCCCACCGGCCGCTTCCGCGGCACCACCGTATCGGTCCACGCCGGGGAGGTGTTCACCATGGTCGGGGAGGTCGCCCCGCTCCGCGCCGGGGTGTCCGGCCGCGAGGGCGCCGAGCTCCGCGAGATCCCGCTGATCCGGTCGACGGACAGCCGCGCCCGCCCGGTCACGAACGGCGCGAGCGCCTCGGCCAGCGCGCCCACGTCGCGGAAGCGCCGCTCCGGCAGCTTCTCCAGGCACCGGAGGATCACCGCCACGAGCGCCGGGGGCACGTCGGGGCGGAGCGAGGCGAGCGGGCGGGGGATCCCCTGCATGATCGCCACGCAGAGCTGCGGCATGGTGGCGCCGTCGAACGGCGGCGCGCCCGCGAGCAGCTCGAACAGGATGACGCCGAGCGACCAGAGGTCGGTGCGCGCGTCGACGTCGCGGGACGACTTGAGCTGCTCCGGCGACATGTAGAGCGGCGAGCCCATGACGGCCGTCGTGTCGGTGATCCGCGGATCGGAGCCGCCGGTCGCCACCTTCGAGATCCCGAAATCGAGCACCTTCACGCACGGGGAGCCGTCCGCGCGCCGCGTGAGGAACAGGTTCGCGGGCTTGAGGTCGCGGTGGATGATGCCCGCGGCGTGCGCCTCGGCGAGCGCCTCGCAGGCCTGGAGCACGTACTCCACCGCGGCCTGCGGGGGCATGGGCCCGCCCGCGCGGAGCGCCTCGGCGAGATCGCTGCCGGACAGGTACTCCATCACCATGTACGGCGTGCCCGACTCGAGCGTCCCGACGTCGGTCACGCGCGCCACGTGCTCGCTCTTGACCTTCACCGCGGCGCGCGCCTCGCGCACGAAGCGCTCGGCGAGCGTGCGCGAGTGGGCCGCGCTGGGCAGCAGCAGCTTGATCGCGACCTGCTCCTCCAGCTGGAGGTGGGTCGCGGCGACGACGACGCCCATCCCGCCGATGCCGATCACCCGCTCGACGCGGTATTTGCCGGCGATCACCTGCCCCTGTCGAACCAGCCCTTCGGCTTCGTCGTGTGTCGGCGCGGTGCTCGTCATGGATCGGTCCCTTCGGCGCGCCGGATCGCGGATCTCGTGAACCGCGCGATCTTCGCGGAAAATCCGGCGCAAAGCCAGCCCACGATAGCCGCCGGGCGGACGGCGATCAATCTCGAGGCACGGCTCCGACGCGCCGCGACCGCGCGCCCCGCGCGGCCCGCGCGCCTCCCGCGCAGCCGGCGCCGTCGCGCTGCCCGCGCCCCCGTCGGCTCCCTCCCGCTGTTCGCCGGGCCACTTCCCCCGGGCGTGAATCCGAGAGAACATCGCTCACGTCATGGAGCACGGTCACCCCGGCAGCGCGAGCGAGCGGCGCCAGCGTATCCTCGAGGCGACCGAGCGGCTCCTCCGCCGGTATGGGCCCGCCAAGACCACCGTCGCCGACATCGCCCGCGAGGCCGAGATCGCGGTCGGCGCCGTCTACCTGGAGTTCGCCTCGAAGGACGCCATCGTCGAGGAGCTGTCCCAGGGCCAGCACCGCGCCGTCATGGCCGCCATGCGCGCCGCGGCGGCCGGGGACGACCTGCCCTTCTGCGACCGGCTGCGCGCGGTCTTCGACACCCGCGCGCGCTCGTTCCTGGAGCTCGCCGGCTCGGGCGCGCACGCGTGCGATCTCGTGCATTGCCAGAGCCGCGCCGTGAAGGCGGCCCACGCCCGCTTCCTCGACGAGGAGCGCGCGCTCCTCCGCGACCTCATCGCGCGCGGCGCCCGCGCGGGCGAGCTCGACGTCGAGGACCCCGAGCTCGCCGCGCGCGCGCTCCTGCGCGCCTATGCGAGCTTCTCCCCTCCGTGGCTGTTCCAGAGCTCCCGCGAGGAGGTGGAAGCGATGCTGTCCGCCGTCCACCGGATCGTCCTTTACGGCCTCGCCGGCCGTGAGCCCGCCCGCAAGCCGAAGTGTTGACTCCGGCGATGCCCATGTGACAGGCGTGAATCGCCGGCTTATCCTCCGAGCCTCGCCGGGGGTCAGTCGGCGCGTCGCCAGATCGGAGCAGAGCCTTGCAAGCAGCTGTGGGCTATCGAAACGAAGAGGTGTTGCAAACGACAAATGAGCGATGGAGCATCGTGCGCGCCGTGCGCGAGAGCGACGAGAGGCGCGTGCTGCTCAAGGGCCACCTCGACTCACCTCGTCATACGAACGCTCCGGCCGCCGGCGCGCTCCTCAACGAATTCCAGATCACCCGCTCGCTCGACGCCGCGCGGGTGCTGAGCCCCACGCTGATGGAGCTCTGCGGCGAGACACCGGTCCTCGTCTTCGAGGACGAGGATCTCGTGCCCCTCGACGGGCTCCTCGCGCGCTCACCGCTCCGGATAGAGCAGCTCCTCGCGTGGGCCGCGAGCATGGCCGGCGCGCTCGCCGAGGTGCACGGCGGCGGCGTGATCCACAAGCACATCCAGCCGCAGAGCTTCTTCGTCGACCTCGGGACCGGCGCGGTCCGGCTGACCCATTTCATGTTCTCGACGCGGCTCCGCAAGGAGCACCCGCAGGCGCAGAGCACGGTCGAGGAGGGCAGGCTCCCCTACATGTCCCCGGAGCAGACGGGCCGGATGAACCGGACCCTCGACTGGCGCACGGACCTCTACTCGCTCGGGGTCGTGTACTACGTGATGCTCGCCGGGCGCCTGCCGTTCGACGCCTCGGGGCCGCTCGAGTGGATGCACTCTCACCTCGCCCGACCCCCCGCGCCGCTGCCCGAGGACTCCGTACCTCCGGCCGTGTCGGCCGTCGTCATGAAGCTCCTCGCGAAGGACGCGGAGGAGCGGTACCAGAGCGCAGAAGGCCTCTCGAGAGACCTGCTCAGGTGCCAGCGCTCGCTCCGGGACGACGGTCGTATCGACCCGTTCCCGCTCGGCGAGCACGACGTCTCCGCGCGCTTCCGCATCCCGCACCGCCTGTACGGGCGCGAGGGGGAGGCGCAGCAGTACCTGTCGATCTTCGAGCGGGTGCTCGCCGGCAGCCGCGAGATGATCATGATCACGGGCTATTCCGGGATCGGCAAGACGTCGCTCGTGCACGAGATCTACAAGCCGCTCACGCGGGAGCACGGCTATTTCATCTCGGGCAAGCTCGACCGGCTCCACCGCGGGATCCCGTACTCCGCCGTGATCCAGGCGCTCCGGAGCCTGCTCCAGCAGGTGCTCGCGGAGAGCGCGGAGCGCGTCGGAGCGGCGCGGCAGTCGTTGCAAAGGTGCCTCGGGAGGAACGCGTCGCTGCTCGCCGACGTGCTGCCCGAGCTCGGGATCGTCCTTGGCGCCGGGAACGTCCCGCCTGCGCCGGCCGAGCTCGGCCCGGCGGAGGCCCAGCACCGCCTCCTGCTCGCCTTCCGGGGGGTCCTCCAGGCGTTCTGCGGCCGCGAGCAGCCGCTCGTCCTTTTCCTGGACGACCTCCAGTGGGCGGACGCCGGCACGCTCTGGCTCCTCGAGGGGCTCCTCGGCGGCGAGGATCTCGGGCCCTTGCTCCTCGTCGGGGCCTACCGCGACAACGAGGTGAACGAGAGCCACCCGCTGCTCATGACGCTGAGGTCCGTGCAGGCGAGCTCGGTGACGGTGAACACCCTCCAGCTGTTCCCGCTCCCGTTCGCGGCGCTGACCCGGCTCGTGGCCGACACCCTGCGGCAGGCGCCGAACGCGGTGGAGCCGCTCGCCCGCCTCGTCATGCACAAGACGGAGGGGAACCCGTTCTTCGCGCGGCAGTTCCTGCAGGCGCTCGACGCCGACGGGCTCGTCACCTTCTCCCCGGAGGAGCGCCGCTTCCGCTGGGACATGGAGAAGATCGAGGCGCGCGGGTTCACCGAGAACGTCGTCGAGCTCATGAGCGGCCGGGTGCGCAGCCTCGACGCCGGCACGGTCGACCTCCTGACGATCGCGGCGTGCATCGGGAGCACCTTCGATCGGGAGACCCTCGCGGTCATCGCCGGCCTCGGTCCGATCGAGATCGCGCGCCGCCTCGAGCCGGCGATCCGCAACGAGTACCTCCTCGAGACCGCGGGCGAGCTCTCGGGCGCGCCCGGCGAGGCGGCAGGCGCGCGCCGCTTCCGCTTCCTCCACGACCGCGTGCACCAGGCGGTCTACGGGCTCATCGAGAGGCCGCAGCGCGAGGCGGTCCACCTCCGGATCGGCCGCCGGCTCCTCGCGGCCACGACGCCGGAGGAGCGGTCCGAGCGCATCTTCGAGATCGTCGAGCAGCTCGACGAGGGGCTCGGGCTCGTGCGCGACGCCGCGGAGCGGCTCGCGATCGCGGGGCTCAACCTGGAGGCGGCCGTCCGGGCGAAGCAGGCGACCGCCTACGCCGCCGCCCGGCGCTACCTCGAGGCGGGCCGCCGCCTGCTCCCGGCCGGCGCGTTCGCGTCGCACTACGCGCTCGCGTTCGCCCTGCTCCGGCAGCTGGCCGAGGTGGAGTACCTCCTCGGCGCGATGGACGCGGCCGAGGCGCGGGTCACCGAGGCGCTCGGCCACGCCAGGACGCCGGTCGAGAAGGCCGATCTCCTGAAGCTCCGGATGGTGCAGTACACGATGCGCGGGCGCTTCACCGACACCGTGGAGGCCGGGCGGGAGGCGCTCGCCCTCGTCGGCGTCGCGCTCCCCTCCCGCGCGAGCGCGGCGGAGCTCGACGCGCTCGTCGAGGCCGAGGCCGCGCGGGTGAAAGCGCTGCTCGCCGGGCGGGCGCTCGCCTCCCTGATCGACGCCGAGGAGATCGCCGACGGGAGCCAGAAGCTCGCCGTCGGCGTGCTCAACGAGCTGATGGCGCCGCTCTACATGCTCAAGCTCGAGAAGCTGAACTTCTTCGCGTGCTGCAGCATCGTGCGGATCTCGCTCGAGCACGGCCTGACGCCCGAGGCGTCGTACGGCTTCGCCATGTACGGCGGCCTGATCGGCCACTTTCACGGCGACTACCAGCGGGGCTACGAGCTCGGCCGGCTCGCCGCCGACATCGGCCTCCGGTTCCGCATGCAGGGCGACTTCTGCCGCGCCTGCTACATCCTCGGCAACAACATCCAGTCGTGGGTGCGGCCGCTCTCCGAGACGGACGCGCTGTTCCGGGACGGCTACCGCGCCGGCATGGACGCGGGCGATCTCCAGTTCGCGGGCTACTTCCTCATCTACCTGCTCCTCAACCCGCTCTTCCGCGGCGCCAGCGCGCGCGGGCTGCTCGACGAGCTGCCGGCCTCGCTCCGCTTCGCGAAGCGGACCAAGCACACGGTCGCCACGCACAGCCTCCTCGGCCTCCTGCTCGCGCTCCGGGACCTCACGGGCGACGCCTCCGCCGTGCCCGAGGAGGCGCTGACCGAGGAGCGGTTCCTCAAGGACTGCGAGGCGCACCAGACGCGCTACGCGCTCTGCCACCACCAGATCCTCAAGGCGATGTGCCTGTACCTGCACGGCCGCCCCGCGGACGCGCTGCGGGTCGCCGACGAGGCGGAGGAGAACCTCGGCTTCCTCGCCGGGAAGTTCCAGACCGCGGCGCTCCGGTTCTACCGCGCGCTCGCGATCGCGGCGCTCCTGCCGGAGGCGGCGGAGGGGGAGCGGGCGCGGCTGCGGGCCGATCTCGACGCGTGCCGCGAGCGGCTGCGCGGCTTCACCGAGAGCTGCCCCGCGAACTTCTCCCACAAGCACGCGCTCGTCGAGGCGGAGACGGCGCGCGTCGACGGGCGCCTGGACGACGCCGCGAGGCTCTACGAGCAGGCCATCGCGCTCGGCCGCCAGCACGCGTTCGTCAACATCGAGGCCCTCGCGTGCGAGCTCGCCGGCCGCTTCTGGATGTCGCGCGGCAGGACGCGCGCCGCGCTCGACTTCCTGACCGACGCGCTCCAGGCCTACGGCCGCTGGGGCGTCGATCGCAAGATCGCGCTCCTCACCGAGGAGTTCCCGCTCATCAAGCCGGGGCGCGACCGCGGCGCGCCGGGGGCCGCGCGGGCGGACGTCTTCGACGTGGAGACGCTGCTCAAGGCGGCGCGCGTGCTCTCCCAGGAGCTCGTCGTCGAGCGGCTGCTCAGCAGCATGGTGCAGGTGCTCGTCGAGAACGCCGGCGCCGAGCGGGGGGCGCTGCTCCTCGCCCGCGGCGACGGCCTCGTGCTCGTCGCGCAGGGCGTGGCGCACCCGCCGGAGTCGCGGGCGCTGCCGTCGATCCCGCTCGAGGACCAGAGCGACGAGGTCTGCGCCTCGGTGGTGCGGCTCGCCGTGCGCACGCGGGAGAGCGTGATCCACGCCGACGCCTCCCGGGACCCGGCGCTGCGGGACGACCCGTACGTGAGCTCCCGCAGGGTCCGGTCGATGCTCTGCGCGCCGCTCCTGTTCAAGGGGCGGGTGCTCGGCGCGATCTACCTGGAGAACAACCTGTTCGAGGGGCTCTTCGGGCCCGAGCGGCTCGAGATCCTCCACCTGCTCGCCGCGCAGGCGGCCGTCTCGTTCAACAACGCGCTCGTCTACGAGAGCCTCGAGCGCATGGTGGAGGAGCGCACGCACGAGCTCCGGAGCACGCAGCAGAAGCTCGTCGACGCCGCGCGCAAGGCGGGGATGGCCGAGGTCGCGGGCAGCGCCATCCACAACGTCGGCAACGCGCTGAACAGCGTCATGGCGCTGCGGATGCAGCTCTCGGAGCGGATCGCCGGCTCGCGCGTCCCGCGGCTCGGCCAGGTGGCGCAGCTCCTGAAGACGCACAGGGACGACCTCGCGGGGTTCCTCGCGGCGGACCCGCGCGGCCAGCGGCTGATCGAGTACGTCGACGAGCTGGCCCGGCACCTCGCGGCCGAGCAGGAGGCCGCGGCCGGCGAGCTCTCGGAGCTCGGCGAGTGCGCGAGCCGCATCCGCGACATCGTGTCCGATCAGCTGCGCAACGCCGGGATGAAGATCATCGTCGAGCCGGTCACGGTCTCCTCCGTGGTCGAGGACGCCCTGCGCGTCGGGCTGAACCGCGCCGAGCGCGCGCACCACGGCATCGAGGTCGTCTGCGAGCTCTCGGACGACGCGCGGGTCGAGACGGACCGGCACCGGCTGCTGCAGATCGTCACGAACCTCATCACCAACGCGCGGCGGGCGGTGTGCCACGCGGCGGGCCCCGATCGCCGCGTCCTCGTCCGGTGCGCGCCGCGGGAGGGGGGTGGCTGCTCGGTGGAGGTCGAGGACACCGGCGTGGGCATCGCGCCGGACCACCTCGCGCGGCTGTTCCAGCAGGGGTTCACCACGTGGCCCGAGGGCACGGGGCTCGGCCTGCACGCGAGCGCGCTGGAGGCCCGCCTGCTCGGCGCGGTCCTCCGCGCGGAGAGCCAGGGCCCCGGCCTCGGCGCGAGGTTCACGCTCGAGCTCCCGGCCACGGCGCCCCGGCGCGGGAGGATCCAGGCCGAGGCGCTCGCTTGAGACGGCGGCTGCGCCAAGCGGCCTCGGGGAGAAGGAAATCAGCGAGTCCCTGAACCGCTGCTTCTCGATGCGCCGAGCGCCTGATCCCGATCATGGGCCCGCGATGAAGCTGTCCTGGTAGCCCGGGTCCTCCACCGCGAGCGCGGCCGGGGTGGCCGCGAGCGGGCGGAGCGTGTCGAGCATGACGGCGAGCTCGCTCGTCTCGCGGCTCCCGAGGCTCGCCTCGTACGCGCCGGGGTGCGGCCCGTGCGGGACGCCGGCCGGGTGGTG
>JAICEP010000376.1 GCA_025924095.1 Sorangium sp. | reverse complement strand
GGCGAGGGCCAGCCCGCCGCGCCGCCCGGCATCCAGGGCGCCGGCGCGACGGGCCGGGTCCCCTCGCCCCCTCGGCTGAAGGGCAAGGGCTCGCGGATCCTCGTGGTCGACGACGATCCGCAGATCCGCGAGATGCTGACGACGATGCTGGAGGCGGTCGGGCTCGCCGTGCTCACCGTCGCCAGCGCGGAGGAAGCGCTGGAGCGGGTCCGCAGCTCGCTTTTCCACCTCGTTGTCCTCGACTGGAACCTCCCGAGGATGACCGGCATCGAGCTCTGCCGGACGCTGCGGCAGGAGCCCCAGCTGCGCGATCTGCCGGTCCTCTTCCTGACGGCGAACGCCTCGTCGCAGGACATGGTCCACGCCTTCGCCAGCGGCGCCGACGACTACATGGTGAAGCCGTTCCGCGCCCCCGAGCTGGGGGCGCGCATCTTCAGCCTGCTCCGCCGGACCCGGCGCAGCGCCCCCTGAAGCGCCTCGCCGCGGCGACGCCCGGCGCGCTCAGAAGCCGACATCCACGTTGAGGTTGAGCACGCCGATGGTCTGCGTGTAGAGCCCGCCGGAGTCGGGAGCCCGCGAGTTGCCCGAAAGGCCCGCGGTGATGCTTTTCCCGGCGGTGTCCCGGCTGACGTAGAACAGGTGCGTGTACGACGCCCCGAGGTGCAGCTGCTTCGCGACCTGGAAGCGTCCCCCCACGGCGAACGAGACATCGTGAAAATCGGTGGCCGAGGGATCCAGGGTGTCGTCCGGAACCGCGTTGGAGTCGTACCCGACGCCGCCGAGGAGCTCGATCGCAGGCTGCGGCCAGTAGCTGACGCCCGCGCGCACGCCGAACGTGTCGCGCCAGCGGCGGACGATGTTCTGCACCACGGTGGCAGGGTCGGCGGCGGAGCCGTCGCTCCGGATCTCGCACGCCGCGCCGACCTGGGTGAGGCACTGGTTTTCCATGGAGCTCCAGCGCGTCCAGTCGCCGAAGAGCCGGACCTCGAGGCGCTCCGCCGGGACGAAGCGGGCGCCGAGCCGCACGATGTCGGGCAGGTCCTGGTGCAGCTCGACGTCGGTCGCGCCGCTCGAGACGCCGCTGAAGCGGTTGGTGAGCGTGCCCTCGAGCGTCTCTCCCCCCGTGACGTTCGGCCGCGACTGGTACGACGCGCCGATCCAGAGCTTCTCCGGCATCGCCTCGAGCAACGCGCCGACGCCGAAGCTCGCGTGGAGCCCGCTCACCTCGAGCAGCGAGCGCCCCTCGGTCGCAAGGGCGTTGTCGCCGGAGGCGTTGCGGGCGCGCACGGTCTTCACCTGAGCCCGGATCAGGTTCCCCGAGACGCCGAGGCTGAGCGGGAGCGCCGGGATCTTGTAGGCGGCGGCCAGCGTGAAGAACATCGCCTGGAGCGAGGACTCGATGGAATGCCAGCGCTGCACCCCGTCGACCGGCCCGGCGAGCTCGCCATTCTCCTCGAAGGCGCTGTTCGTGTCCCAGGACGCCGCGCCGCCGAAGGGCACGTAGACGCCGGCGCCGAGCGCCAGGTCGCCGAGCCTGGCCGACGCGCCGAGCATCGGCGAGGCGGCCAGGTTGAACAGGCTCGCCTCCCCCGTGTTCGCCTCCGGCACCGTCACGTCATCGGACGCCGCCTGCGTGTGTGTGTAGGAGGCGGCGCGCAGCGCCAGATTTCCGTCCAGAAACAGGTGAATCCCCTCGCTCTCGGCGATGCCAGCGGGGTTGTAGTAGACCGCGGTCGGATTGCTGGTGATCGGGTTGCCGTGCTCACCGCCGAACCGCGCGGTCGCGAAGCCGCCGGCGAGCGCAGGCCCGGTCCAGACAAGGCCGCCGAGCAGGCCGACGGAGAGCGCGAGACAGTGGCGGTGGATGGGCATTGCCGGTGTTCTCGATTCTGGGGGGAGGAATACGGCGCCTGCGACAGACCCTGCGTGGTAGGGTTGCATCACCTGCCAGGTCGCGGGATGTTCGACCCGCTCAAGTCAAATGTCACCTCTTGCACGGTGTCAAATGCTTTTCTCCCGCTCCACCCGGACAACGCTCGCATCCGCTGCGCTCCCCTGCGCTGCGCTCCTCATCGGATGCGCCGATCCGGGGGGCAGATTCCATGACTTCGAAGCTCGCGATACAGCGATCCGTGAAAGCCATGCCGGCGGCGACGGTGGCAGCGGCGACGGAACTGGCGGCGGCGGCGGGAGTGGCGGTGGGGACGGCTGTCTGCCGGAGGCAGGCGCCGTGGACGGCGATTTCTTCTTCAACCTTTCGGCGTACCTCAGCCCGCAGACCCCTATCGTCTTCCTGGCCAGCCTGACCACCGAGGCGAGCGACGGCGGGCTGAGCTTCTCAATGACGTTCCAGCCGCTGGAGTCCGCCGATCGCCGGACGCCCACGGGCTCGCCGGTCGACGTGGGCCCCTACGAGCTGTCCGAGGACGGCACGTTCACCGCGGAGCTGCCGACGATCGTCGTGCCGGGCAACGCCAACCCCATCTCGGGCAGCGAGCTCGAGGCCACCATCACGCTGGCCGGCTCGCTCTGCGCACCCGCCGACTTCGTCTGTGGTGATGTGACAGGCACCGCGGCGAGGCCGATCCAGCTGGATCTCAGGGGCTCGACCTTCGCCATGGAGCGCATCACCGACCCGAGCAGCTACCCGGCGGCGGTCATCAACTGCAAGAAGGACCCGGCGCGCCCGCTCCCGTGAGCGCCGGGTCGCGCTACGCCAAGGCCTCCGTCACGGCGGCGCCGTCGAGCTCGATCAACGAGATCTCGGACGGCGCGCCGACGCGCATCGGCGGCCCCCAGTAGCCCGTCCCGCGGCTCACGTAGATCTGGCTCGCGCCGTGCGAGGACAGCCCGGCGACGTAGGGCTGGTCGATCCGCACGAAGAGCCCCCAGGGGAAGATCTGACCGCCGTGGGTATGCCCGCTGAGCTGGAGGCCCACCCCCCGCTCCGCGGCCTCGCGGATCTGCTTGGGCTGATGCGCGAGCAGCACGAGCTCTCGAGAAGGGTCCCGCCCCGCGAGCGCGCGCGCGAGGTCGGGGCCATGGTCGCCGCCCATGCCGCGGGAGCTCCAGTCGTCGACGCCGGCCAGATCGAAGCTGTGATCGCCGTCGCCGATCGAGACGCGCTCGTTGCGAAGCACCCGCACGCCGAGCCGGCCGAGCTCCGCGATCCACGCCTCGACGCCGGAGTAATACTCATGGTTGCCCGTCACGAAGAAGACACCGTGCCTGGCGCGCAGATCGGCGAGCGGGGCGGTGTGCTCGCGGAGCTCCTCGACGGAGCCGTCGACGAGATCCCCCGTGATCGCGATGAGATCCGGCTTGAGGGCGTTCACCCGCGCAACGACGCGCTCGAGCCACTCGCGCCCGATCGTGGGACCGATATGAAGGTCGGTGAGCTGGACGACGCGAAAGCCGGACATGGCCCCGGGGAGGCGGCGGAGGCGGACGCGCACCGGACGGACGGCGACCTCGCCGAGGGCGCTCGCGACGCCGGCGAGGCCGAAGCCCGCGGCGAGCGCTCCGGCCGTGCCCGCGATGGCGCGTGAGAGGAACGTCCGGCGTTCGCCGTCGAGCGGCTGGTTCAGGAGCGCCGTGACGCCGTGGGCGCCGAGGCGAACGAACTCCGAGGTGAGCAGGAGGAAGAAGAGCAGGACGGCGAGCCCGACCCACGTGTAGACGACGCCGGCGACGATGCCCCCGATGTGCCGGGGCAGCGCGCGGGTGACGAAGAGGCCGACCGGCACCAGCACCGCGAGCACCACCAGGGCCACGCTGCCGACGCGCTGCCAGAGCGGGCCGAGCTCGGGCGCGCGGATCAGGCGCTGCCAGAGGTAGTAGTGAACGCCCGCCACGATGGCGCTGAAAATGCCGATGAAGAGGACGAAGGAGAGAAGGGGACGCTGCACGGGTCCAGCATGACCACGGCAGCGCGCGCTCGCCGCTCGATTCACGCCGGAGCCGGACACGCCAACACTTTTTTACGAAGCGACCCCGGCTACGACGTGCTGACACATACGCCGAACCCAGGGGGGTAGATGGTGCTGCCGCCCTGGCACTTGGCGTTCATGCCGCAGTCCTGCGCGCTCCCGTCGATCCGGCAGAGCTGCTTGCACTGGTGGGTCAGCATCGAGCACACGAGGCCGGGCGCGCACGGACAAGGATCGTCGGCTCGCCCGTCGCCTGGCACAACGCAGCTCGTCGTGCCGTCCTCGCGGACGATCGTGCAGGTCAGGCCCGCTGGGCACACGCTGTCGTCCAGGAGCTCGCAGCTCACCGCGGGGACGCAGACCGGGATCGGAAGCGGGGTGCTCCCCTCGGCGAGCGATTCGGCCATCGGACGCTCATCGCAGTACGTTCCAGCCGCGCAGCTCTCGACGTTGCCGCAACAGTACTGCCGGCACACGCCGCCCTGCCCGTCGGCTGCCGCGCACCCCAGCCCGGCAGCGCAATCCATGCCCCGGTGACACGGGCCGCCCGCCTGGTAGCGGCCCACCGGCCGGCAGCTCGGGATCGCGTCGCCCTCGCCGAGCACGAGCTGGCAATGCATCGGCTGCGCGACGGGGCCCCCCGTGCCCGACCCTGCACCGTCGCTGGACGAGCACTCGGTCGGGTCGCCCCCCGGCGTGCAGCCGTCGCCGCACAGGTGAGCGAAGCGCGTGGTGAGGTCCGGCGAGTCCGCGTGCCCCGGGATGTTGACGCTCTCGTCCACGGCTCCGCCTCCGCCGGCGAACGGAGGTGTGTAGCCCGCTCCAGTCCCTCCGACCGACGCACCCCCGGCACCCCATGTCTCCGACCCATTGTCCTCGGCGATCCCACCGGCGGAGTCGCTCTCGGACATCCCGCACGCGGAGACCGCGAAGGCCGAGATCGCCGCGAGACCCCAGAGCAGAACGGTGCGGGGTGAGCTCAATCCAGAAATACGAGAAAAGAACAAGTGGAGTGAGCTTATCATGTCGCCCTCGGACATCCACAGAATGTGCCGTCCCGGCGTGTGTTCTCCAGGGCACCGATGCCCCGGTGGCCTGGGACGTCAGGGTGCATGCGCCGCGCGCGCGCGGGAACGCAGGTGCGCCGCGCCTGCCGGAGCTCCTGGCGCAAGCATGACGCCCGTGTCGCGCCGAGCGCCGCGCGTTGCGACCGGCGGCCACGGTGGGTGGCGGCGGCTAGCGCGCCTCGATGTCGCGGGTGACCACGTTGCCCGCGCTGTCGTAGGCGCGCACCGCGAGCAGATGCGAGCCAGGCGGCACGATGGAGCCGAGGTCCGCCTCGAACGGCTCCACCGGCTCGTCGAAGATCCCGTCGCTCGGGAAGATGGGGCGCCACTCCTCCAGGCCGGCGATCGAGACCTCGACGCGCCCGACCGGGCCGAGGCCGTCGGCGACCTCGCCCGTGAGCCGGCGCCCCTGCAGCGCGAGCGCCCGGAACACCGGCGGCGTGTTGTCGATGAGCACGGTGCCCGACTCGAGGCTGTGGCGCTGCGTGCGCTCGGGCGGGTTCGCCAGCTCGTCGCTCGCCTCGACGAGGAGGCGGTACTCGCCCTCGGGGAGGGCGGTGGTGTCCCATACGTGCTCGGCGCGCGTCACCTTCTCGCCCGGCTTCAGCAGGCTGCGCCAGGTCGACTGGCCCTCCATGCGGTACGAGAGCCGATAGCGCAGGTCGTCCTGATCTGGATTGTCGACCTTCCACGTCAGCTGGAGGGAGCTCACGGGCTTCGGCGCCTCCCCGCCCGACGACGGGAGGCTCGTGCGAGGGGGCTTCGTCTGCCCCTTCGGCGCCGCCTCGATCGAGGTGACCACGGCGCGCGCGTTGTCGGTGACGAACGAGAGCTTCACCTCGCGGAGCACGGCGCCGGGATCCCGGCCAAAGCGCGCGCGGATCTGCGCGAAGCGCGCCGGCGGGCTCTTCGTGTCCCCCGGGGCGGCGAGCGCCGGGGACCACGGGCTCCAGGTGCTGTCCGGCGCGTCGGTGTTTCCGCTGCGGGTCTCGAGCTCCAGCGCCCCGTCGGAGCGCCACGTCAGGCGTCCGAACGTGGCCCGCAGCCCGGCGTCGAGCACCTTGCTCGTCCACACCGCCGAGGCGCCGCCGACGCCCTTCACCTCGTGGAAGACCGCGGGGTCGGTGGTCGCGACGAACCTGTGCCTCCCGGCCATCATGAAGGCGCCGACCTGGCGCTCGTCGGTGTCGGCGACGAGCCGCGCCACGTGGTTGTCGCTCACGGTGTAGAGCTGGCCCTCCGCGCCGGTCCCGACGTAGGGCATCAAGTCGTCGCCGAGGCCGAGCGAGACGTAGTGCGTGTCGTCGTCGCTCATCATCTTCTCGGCGACGCCGCTCCGATCGAAGCGCACGAGCACGCCCTTGCCGGGCTTCGGCGACCGCGCCGGCTGCGGCGACGGCGGCCCGCTCCGGTTGCGCTTCGGGGGGGCGAACGCCTCGGTGTACTTGTTGGCGATGGCGTAGATGGCGCCGCCCTTCGCGCCCGGCGCGATGGCGATGGCCTTGACGTCGTCGGCGTCGAAGTCGTGGAGCACGGTCGCGCGGCCGGGCGCCGTGAGCTTGTAGAGGAGCGCCTTGCCGTTCGAGCCGGTATAGACGGCGCCGTCGTCCGCGACCGCGACGCACATGAGGTGCGGCTCGTCGCTGTCGAAGTACACCTGGGCCTTGCCCGCGGCGTCGACGCGGAACAGCTTGCCCTCGGAGCCGGTCGCCGCGTAGAGCGCCTTCGCCCTCGGGTCGTAGGCGAGCCCCCACACGTCCTCGGTCTCGGGGAGCTCGGCGAAGAGCTTCGCCGGGCCGCCGTTGCCGGCGCCGCGCGGCAAGCGGAAGAGCTTGCCCTCGGGGAACGTCCCCGCGATGACGTCGCCGCCTTCCACGAGCGCGAGCGCGCTGACCGCCATCTGCCCGGTCGTCGCCGCGAGCGTCACCCGGCCGCCGGCGACGCTGTAGATCTTGCCCTCGTTGCCCGTGCCGAGCAGCACCGTGCCGTCAGGCAGCACCACGGAGCTCCAGATGGACGTCGCGTCCGGCAGCGGCGTCGCGCCGAGCGTCAGCCCGGCGCGCACGGTGCCGTTCGAGTCCACGCTGACCCCGGTGAGATCCCCGCCCTTCAGGTCCTCGAGCGACTTGAGGTCGAAGCTGCGCGTGCCGACCGCGTGGGCCGGGAGCGCCACGAGCCCCGCGGCGGCGAGGACGGCGGCGAGGAGCCGGCGCGGCGAGGGGACGGCGAGAGGGCGAGACGATGGGGAACGGGCAGAAGAGCGATCTGTGCTCATGGGGTCGCAGAGAGGAGGGGGTCAGGGAGGAGGAGGCGGCGGCGGGGAGAGCCGGCGCGGCTCAGCGAAGGATAGGCCGGACCGTGACGCTCACGGTGTCTTTCCCGACCAGGAAGCGCTTGAGGGAGATCGGCACCTGCACGTGCGCGCCGAAGGTCTCGGGCGCGTCGGAGTCGGAGCTCGGGCGCAGCGTGTCCATCGCGCCCGGAGGGAGCCGCGAGGCGACCTTGCCGCGGTACGCCGCGCCGTTCTCCCGGAGCTTGAACGTCGCGACGACGCTCTCCGCGTCGTGGTTCTGGTTCGGCAGCATCGCCACGAGCTCCGCGACGTTGTTCGGCGTCGCCATCGGGCGCTCGACCTCGTATCCGGGCGCGAGATCGATGTCGACCTGGCTGCCGGCGAGCTCGCGCGGGATCGGCACCTCGATGACGCGCGACTCCATCGGGCCCAGGTGGGGCTGGAGATCCAGGCGGATGCGCGCGGGCGCGCCTGCGTCGATCTCGGGCTCGAGCACCTTCGCGCCGCGAAGCAGGACGACCTCGCGGTCGAAGGTGACCTTCACGCGGGAGTCGACGCGCTCGATCGAGACGTCCTCCCACGGGTTGT